>NZ_JBANBA010000081.1:0-43716 GCF_059803475.1 Bradyrhizobium sp. UFLA05-89
CATCACAGAGCGGGCGGCCCCTCAGCGATGAGCCCAAAGCTTCGGGTCCGCCCTACATCACCGGGTGGCTGGGAGGACGGTGATGCTGGTTACGACAAAGCAAACAGCATGCCGAAGGGAAATCGCCGCTTCTAACTAGCGTGGGCTCCAGACATGTTTGAGACTGAACCTTGCGCCGGCTGCCGTCTGTCGGAATTGTCTCGAAGCTGACAAACGAAGTAGCGCGTCGATCGTCACGGCGCTGGCGCGATCCAATGTTTAATCTGCGGACTAGCTACGCGGCGAACAATTCCGCCCGGAGCGACCTTTAGAAGCGGCCGGCTGCTCTTTCGCTTCTCTGCTTCGCCATTCTCGTAAATTAAAATGCATGCGTAGCAACGCTACAAGAACCAAAGATGCCTTATGATGGGGCAGACCGCGATGCGAGCAACAGCCTCCCGTCGACGAACAGCGCCAAAATACGCCCGTCATTCCATGCAAATAGCTGGAACTTGGTGCCTTCCACAATCTCGCTTGATGTGAGAGTGCCCGCGCAACCGAATACGTGAACGACGTCTGCATAGTTCGCGCCAGGCTTGACAACGCTTAGCTGGGAGCTTCTGACGCGACAATTCCCACTCGGCAATGAGCGAGCGTCAACTGACTTATGATCCGCATCCACGTCATCAGGGGCGGCCGGATCGGCGAGGATCTCGCTCGACGGAGCGCTGGCCTGTGCGGGTCGAGGCCCACTCGCTATGCCGCCTGGCTCCGTGAATAGCCATGCGCAGACCGCAATCACGATCGGGATTATCTGTCGGTTGATGGGATAGCCTGTCATTGCGAACAATTGGCCATGAATTCGTTACGTCCACTACAGAGCTTCTTTCCAATAACTAAGAACAACATGTTTTCGCCTTGTGTTGTTAGTCTCTCCGAGAAATGCGACACGACTATGAGCCGAACGCGCCTGAAGCGGTCTCAAATTGTTCGGTCCGGTAGCTGGCTGCCCGGCCCCGATTAAGACAGAGCGGGGCGAACCCGACGTCGTTCATGGCGGGGCCGGGTCCGCCCCTCCATCACCGCGACGGCTCGGCGATGTTGTTGTGCACAGAAGCAAGCTCTGTGCCGAACTGAAAAGCCGGCAGATTGTGCAGGTCCGGCGAGCTCGAAATTGGTCGAATCCCAAAAGGAGCATCCAAGCAAACAGGCCCCGCTTAGCGCATTTTGTCTGTACGACACCTGCTTTTCGCAAATTGCGGTATCTCAGTCAGCCATTCCAATTCCACCTGTCGCTTATTGATGCCCTGTCATGATTTGCGACGTGAGGCATCGCTGTGCGACCGACAGTGCAAGCACGCTGTGCTTTTCGCTCATCTCGCCGATCTGCAAGTTGCGAAATCGCGAGCAACGGACAAGCCCTCTACTTCCATATGAGTTACCAAGCCGGCAGAAAGGTTTGGATCCGCACTGCGCGCTTGTCGGGAACGTCGTAGGCGTGTCTGGAAGACCCATAATAACCGACCGCATCATGAAAGAGGTGGATGGCTGGGACACGCGGGGGCACAGAGCTTCACCGGCCATTTGTGCTGGGGCGCGGCGAAACTCTCATTTGCGGGGCAAGCCCGACCATCAAGCAGGCGGCGAGCTCTGTCAAACCTCGATAATTTTGGTCACAGCTTCTCCAATGGACGCAGCTGTCTCTTACGATCTACTGATGCGATCTTGGGTCGTCGCTTAAGACGCTCGCGCGAAAAGGCTTGAATCGAGCGTGGCGTCAGGTTGTAAACAAAATGCGAGAACACCGTCCGCGGGACCTTCGAAATGACAAAGTCCTTTCTCGCTACTCATTTTGCCGCGGAATCTGTTGCGGTCAGGATTGGAGATTCCAAGCCAGGATTTGACTGCGCCAAGCAGGCGTTCCATGCCGCTACGTTCGTTTTTGCGTCTATATTTGCCGCGGCCCCGCGGCTCGCGCAAGCTGGGCCCCCCAGCGACGGTATGAACTGGTCATCCAGCACGCAATCGAACGGCTCCTCCGCCGTGGCCGTCAAGCAGTCGATCTCGCCGTTCTGGGATAGTTGGATCGGCGGCGACATGACGGTGGCGCGCGAGCCCGCGACCATGTTGGAATTGCTGGCGGAGAAGGCGGCTAATGGTGGCAGCGTGCCCCAATCCTCCGGCAGCGCCTGGGCTGCAGCAACCGCGCCCGGTGCCGGCGTCATCTGGGACAAAACCGTCGTTAAAGCGCGCGTCGATCCGGGCACGGAGAATAGCAACATCCAAGCCTTGCTCACCAAATCGATGCCGCTATCGAACGATTATACCCTGGCCGTGGACGTCGACTACAACATGATTCAGCAGGGGAAGATGCCGCTCTTCGGGGGCGCCGGACAGGAGATGCGCAACTACGAGACTCATCAATCGGCCAAAGTCACGATCACCGGGATCGGCACAAGCTTTGTCGTCGGCCAGACCATGTCGACCGTCGACGACAAATGGCTGCGCACGTTCGGCGCCGAGCAGAAGCTGTTCAATGGTGTAACCATCTCCAGCGCGATCGGCGAGACGGCACAGGGCACAACGAACATGAGCCTGAAGGCGGAATTCAAGAAGAGCTGGTGAGGTTACTGACAATTTAGAGCGGCGGCGTGGTAGCCAACACAACGCCTTGATTTTGATGTCGTCGATGACGGCGTTTCACTCAAGCGGCGGAGCAAGGCGTGCGGCAGCAAGCGGACGCCGCCGCAGTAGCGGCCTACAATAAACCCCCGTATTTGGAGCCAGCGAAGTGCAAAGAACGGAGACTGCGGCTTTTAGCCGAAAGCCGTTCTGTTCCAATTCGGACGAAACGTTTCGCCAGATTTGGGGCACTTGTCCGCTTCGAACATTCGTAGAGCGCAAGGGCAAACAAGAGGAATCGCGATGAACCGCGTACAGGGCTTCTTCATCGCAATGCTCGTCACAGGCTGTACATTTATGTGTGCGGCGCTCGCGGTGTGGCTTCTCGGCTGATGAAACAGCAACGCCGCCCGCTTGAAATGATCGCGGGCGGCGTTACGCGGGGTCGGGAGGGTGGTGCAAAATCCCGGTAAGCAAGGGGTTTGCACGTCCCGTGCCAAGGTTCAGGTCTCGGGCCGAAACACCGAGAGGGGATAAGGACCTGGAATTAGCACGTGGCGCAAAGCCCTATTTGCCGGCTTCATCCACTCAACTTCATTCTTTTGCGGAAATGCTGATCATCGATAGGCACCGGTCTCGCCTCGCCACAGTCTGATAACCAAATGCCTCCGGGAGCTAACACGAGACAGCCGCGCCCCCCTGGTTTCCCAGCGCTCCCTGCGATCTGTCGTAGAGAGTTGGTTGGGGCGGCACCGACGCCTGGATCGGAAGTCACGCCGAGTCCGCCCCTACATCACCTGGGAGCAAGTGATGGTGCTTTGAACGTAGCAGACGCCCTGACGCTGCAACTACTGCAACCATTTCATGCCAGAGGGGCTCCCGATGAGGCTTGTATCGGACGTAGCGTCAAGTTGCAGCATGCTAGCCCCGTTTGTTCTGCCGTAGCAGAGATGAAAGCCGCTCCAAGGTGACGGCGACGAGCGCAAGAAAACGGACAAGAATCCGCAGACGCGGCGACAAGAATTGCCGGAGCGACCATCGATCAGCAATTCCACGATAGATCCTGCCCTTAAGTGCCACCGGCTCAACTTGACCAACCCAAGGTCTTAGCAAAGTCGATGATGCCTCACCTGTCCTCCTTCTGAGCTCGACCGGTGTTCTCGTCTCGTTGGATGAGAATCGGTCGATGATGGTCGGTCAAGAGCGACTAGGCGGGTCAGATGATCGAAACGCCGTTTTTCAAAGAGGCGGCTGCGTTTGATGTCCGAGCGCAGATCTTGGACGGAGCGAAATCTTGGACCGGCGCGGAATCTTGAATTGGAGCAAAAGTCAGCCTGGACTTGTTGGAAGGATCCAGCTGCGCCAGTCCCCTCGTTCTTTGTTCGAAGTCTGACAGCGGCACTCAAAGTGTGAGATCCAAAACAGGGTATGCGATTGCTCTATGCGAGCAATTGCGAAGCGCCATCATGCGTTTAATGCGTGCGTGGTGCGCTGGCACGGGCCTTGCTCGGTCTAGCAGTAGGCCAAAAGAGGCCAATTTGAAGGAGCTGAACATGACCAGCACGACAGGATCTTGGGCTTACGGAGAGAAAGCGCCAACGCCAAGCCAGGAACAGACCAAGTCAAAAGAAGTTCGTGGCTCTTTGACCCCTCGCGGATCTGGGACCATGCCGCAGGGTGTGAAGTTGCGGCTGCGGCCGTCCAGGGCGTCTGAAGAAATCGGGCCCCCGCCTGCGGCCTAAGCAGGGCCGAAGCTGCAGTACCGCTGACCTCGCCTTGCCCCTTGACGGCAAGGCGAGGAAGCGCCCGTTGCATTCGCAGGACGCGGCTGTTGTCTGCGGTTGTTCATTGGTATCGCCTGGGAAAGAATGGGTTGGGTTGGCCGTCTTTTACGAGAATTGGATATTCCCGAAATACCGGACCGCGTGGACTTTGCTGCCGTTATGTTGGGAGTAACCCACAGCGACCTTTACAAATACGAAACTGGTGAACGCCAGATTGTCGTTTTCAGTTCTTCTCATTTGTTCGGCGCTTCTCTGAAGTTGCGGATCGTTACGACGTGAGCGAGCACCACGATCGATTGCTAGCTACCCCATGATCGTCGTCAGCAAGAACCTCGTGCCAGCGAGCTCGAAGCAACTGCTCGCCTAGAGTTCGAACGGTCGCATAATCCAGCAAAGCGAGGGACGGCCGGTGCAAGCTCGGGCGCCCGTATCGCCGCCCGGTCATTCGAGAATGTTTGTCAGGACCGAGCCGCAATATGTACCAGCCGCTGATTCAGAGGTGAACGAGGACCACGCATGAGCGGGCGACAGCGGCTCAGGCATCATCCGCCTGGGCCGTCCGATCCTTTCAGCGCAATCTTCAGGCATTCGATCAAGGCTGGCGTGGCAAACGGTTTGGCAAGGAAGCCGATCGCGCCGGCCTCGATTGCATGAGCGCGCACGGCATCATCCGGAAAGGCCGTGATAAAGATAAAAGGCATGTGATGACCGAGGCTGCGGATGTGTCTGAGCAGGTCAAGTCCGTTCATCGACGGCATCTGGATGTCCGTAATCACGCAGGACATATCGTGCAGTTCCGCCGAGCGGAGGAATTCACCAGCGGAGGTAAAGGTGCGGACGCTATATCCGCACGATGTCAGTAGGTTGGTTGTTGCGGCGCGAACGGATGGATCATCGTCGATGACCGAGATAACAGATGGCATTGACAAGATGATGGCTCGTAATCCGGGAACTGCCTGCCGCGGTCGCGGCCGCGCAATGAAGTGTGGGGGCGCGGCGCAGGATTGAAAATCATACTTAGGTTTGTACGTCCCCTTTGCTTCGGGAAATTCCGAGCGCTTCGGCCATTTTTATGAGCTCGGCCAGCGACTTGGCGCCCATTTTGCGCATGACCTGCCCGCGATAGATTTTGACGGTAATCTCCGCTAGGCCAAGCTCGCCCGCCACTTGCTTATTCAACAGGCCGGATGTGACCAGGGGCAGAATGTCGCGCTCGCGTGGGGTCAGTTGTTTGAGGCGGGATCGCAGCTCGGAGACCGTTTTCTCGAGATCGCGCCGCTTGCGGTCCCGTTCGATGGCGGCCTGGACCGCGTCGAGCAGGTCCTGGTCGCGTACCGGCTTGGTCAGGAAGTCGACCGCACCGCTCTTCATCGCCTGGACGGTCATGGGAATATCGCCATGACCTGTGATGAAGATGATGGGTGTGTGGATGTTAGCCTTGGCGAGATCCAACTGCAGCTCGAGACCGCTCGATCCCGGTAGACGGATGTCGAGCACGAGGCAACTCGGCACCTCGGGCGGGTTGGCCTGCAAAATCTCCGCCGCCGAGCCGAAAGCCTCGACCCGAAGGCCCACCGATTCAAAAAGATTTGTGAGAGCCTCGCGCATCGAAATGTCGTCGTCGACGACGAGGACGATGGCTTCATCGGTACCCCTGCGAGGCTGCATCGATTGCGTGAGCTCGCTCATGATGCATCCTCTGGATGCATGAGCAGGATGATCTGAAGTGTCACGCCGCATCTCCGGTTAGAAAGCGCAAGGAAGCGCCTACGATGCCGCCGGCAACTGGCTGTGCGGCCGAATTCCCCAATTTCGTAATCTGGCCAGGCTCGAACGCAGAACCTCCCATTTTTCGAATATATGGGCGATTCGTTTACGGCAAAAGGACGATGCAGGCCCCGACTGGGCGCCGGTCGTCAGCAGCCCAAATTTCGCTGCTCTGGCTTAAATTGCGCGAAGATGTGTCCCTCAGCGGGCCTGAAGACACGAATTCCCTGTTCCCCGTCGGCAACCCGGGTGCCCGGGCTGTGCGCTTCCGTCCTTATTTTGGCGACAGATGCCGGTCATCCAACGCGACTGGCGAGGGCCGGGCGACTCAGGTTAAGCAGCCCTCGTCGATGAGACCAACATGCCAAAGGAATGAAATGGTCGCAGCCTCTACAAAACTTCCCGCCTCCGGTTATGCTCTCGAAGTGGATGGCCAATTGAAAACCGAATTTGCCACCAAAGACGGGGCCTGGTCCGCAGCGAAGGAGCTAAAGCAGCGCTTTCCCATGCTTCAGGTCAGAATTTATGATGCCGAGGTAAAGGCCAGAGAGGAAGTCCAGCTTTCGCGTGCCTAACTTTTCCGTTCTGAGCTTTTGCTGCGCGTGCGGCCGGCCGCACCGGGCTCTCGTGAAACGAGCCGCGTCGCGTCTCGTCCGTGCGGCTTCGATCCCTCGCGCGTAACAAGTGCATAACAAAGATGTGCCCCTCGTCGAAGACGTTCGGGAATAAGGTCCCGCCGCGCCGCGTCGGCGCTGACACGGGCTCCTCCCTGGGTGCGCCTTTATTAAGCAAACTCAAGGACTGTCGTCGCTAGCGTCCGCCCAAGGCGGGACGCTATGCTTGCGCATCTGCAACAGCCTCCCTTGTGGTTTGCCGCGCCTTACCTTGCTGCACACCGATACATCTCCTCGTGGCTGCGTTGCAGCCACGCTTCAAGGAGGGCTAAAAGCAGATCCGGACCCGAAGGGCCGCGTTAGCGCAAAGTGTGGAGCGGTTTTGCCTCGCGATATCAGCGGAACGCGTTTTGCGCTGAGATCATGCTCAAACCACAACTTAAAGCGCGATGATGATTCATCCTAATCCATCGCGCTTTAGCGGTCGATGCAGAAGACAGGAAGCGTCGGGCCTCGCCCGAACGTCTTGTCGCAAACGACTGCAAGATCACGATCAAGCATTCCCGATCCCGGCTGTCGGAGTTGCGACATGCTGTCAGGGCCACGACGCGTCCGCTTGAGGCAGATCGCCTTCTAATCCAAGGTTTTTCGCGTTGGCATGAGTTTTGAAAATAGGGACTCATTCAGGACGCAAGGATTCACAGTGACCGACGATATCACCGACCAGTACGCGTGGAATGTGGCATCGGGACTTTCAACAGGTCCCGTCGGCTGTGCGCTGGTGCGCGATTTTCCCGGCTAGTTCGAGCACACGCCAGGATCCAATTCGCGCCGATACCCACGTGCGATGAATCGACCATTTCGGCATGCAGGCCACCGGCCGCATCTCCTTGACGCAAAAGGTAGTGCGAAGGTCGAGCTGACCGAGCTGCGTTCAGTGGTCGGCGAGAAGTGGGCGGGGCTCGAGCTCATCTATCGCGCTGGCGCGGTTCATCTGTAACAGACCTGAACAATGGCTGATGTCAGCTCGCCTCAGTAGCCATCGTGAGTTTTAGGGCGGGGACGCGGATCCTCCTCTCTGTGAAACAGAGGTGATGGGAGCGACGACGCTAACCGGACAGTGTCATTTCTATGCACAAGCTAGTCAAAAAACCGACCTTGCAGCCTAAACCGACGATACGGGGGAAATACCATCAGCTAGCAATCGAGTTCGCCGAGGTTGCGAAGCTCGCATGGCCGATGGTATTGACGCAGCTGGGGCAGGTCGCGATGATGACGACGGATCTTGCCTTCATCGGACGCATCGGCCCTGAGGCGCTTGCTGCGGCAGCGCTGGGGGCCACGATCTTCCTCATTGGCTTCACTCTCGGCATTGGTTTGCTGGCCCCGATCGCGCCGCTAGCAGCTCAGGCATTCGGAGCAAAAGACCTTGCCGCGGTCAGATGCACGCTGCGCATGGGGCTCTGGGCCGCGCTGCTACTTTCGCTCCCGATCATGGCGTTTGCGCTACACGGAGAGCAAATACTGGTCGCTTTCGGCCAGGCGAGCGATGTGGCGCGGCTCGCGCAGCAATACCTGTTCGGACTAGCCTGGGGCGTGGTGCCGGCACTGTGGTTTCAGGGTTTCCGCAACTTCATGGCCGCGGTTCACCGGCCGCATCCGGTGTTGTGGATTACGCTTGGGGCCATCCCCGTCAACGCCCTTATGGCTTATCTCTTGATCTACGGGAAGTTTGGCCTGCCGCCGCTTGGGCTGTTCGGAGCCGGTCTTGCGAGCACCTTCGTGAACTTTATGATGTTCCTTGCCGTTTTGTGGTTCGCCACAATACGCCGCCCTTTCCGTGATTATCAGGTACTTGCACATGTCTGGCATTTCGATTGGCCGTTCATGCGACGGCTGATCGTGACCGGGATTCCGATCGCATTCATTGTTCTGCTGGAGTACGGATTGTTTTCGGCCGCGGGACTGCTGGCGGGCCTCGTCGGCATCAGCGCACTCACTGCCCATCAGATCGCATTCCAGGTTGACTTGATGCTGTACGTGGTTCCGTTAGGCATCAGCACGGCGGCAGCCGTGCGCGTCGGTCATGCGGTCGGCCGCGGCGACGCTGCCGGCGTCAAAAGGGCGGGGCTGATCGCTATACTGCTTGGCATTCTGGCTGCTGCGATGCTGACGACCGCAGTCATCGCGATGCGTTTTGAAATTACCGGTCTTTTTCTGGACAAGACGACTGACGGCGCTGGCGCGACAGCGGAATTGGCGGCAAATCTTCTTTTGATCGGCGCGAGCTTCTTCATCAGTGATGCCGCGCAACACATTGCGGCGGGCGGCTTGCGCGGATTGAAGGACACCCGCGTCCCGCTTCTGTTCGCCGGCATAGCCAATTGGGCGATCGGCTTCAGTCTTAGCTACGTACTTGGTTTGAAGATCGGGCTGGGTGCCATTGGTATCTGGATTGGCTTGTCAGTTGGCACGACCGTCTACGCGGGCTTTCTCATTCTGCGTTTCCTGCTGCTGTCGAGCAGATTTTCCCTCCAGAGATCCCCGTCAATCTCGTAAGTCAGTTTTTTTGGCGTGCTGCAATTCGTGGGACCGGCATCGCGGTTGGCTTAGCTTAGGCTTACCCGAGCCAGCCGGGTTCGAACGATGTTGCAGCTGTCGGGACAACATCCGTTTTAAACTGGCATGGTTCACACACCTCAGGCCTATTCGATCTCAAATTCGACGCGCCGATCAGGTGATTGCACGGGGAATCTGCGCCTAGCTCCGCGCCGATCATTTTTCCTGCAGTCAGCAGCTTGTTGTCTGAGTGGGCCCGGATGTCGGCGAGCGCGCTTTGATCCTTGCGATGAATAGTCGCCCGAAATGCTCTCTTCCAGATCCCGTCGCGTCCACGCGGCACTCAGCTGACCGTCCCCGCGGGACTCATTTCATCCGTCTTGGGACTGCTATCGGTCCCGCATCCAAGCCAAAGGGCGGCGCCAGACTCACCGCTCCGCTTGCTTCCGCACCTCTGAGTTTCGTGGCTCCGTTGGAGCTGCGCCATTCATCTGCCGCCAGGCGCTAGCCTGCCGTCGCAGCGCGGTCAGATCCGCGTCTTGCTTCGGCAGCCTCATAGAGGAAGAGGGGAGGTCCTGATCGCCGTGACGGGTTCATAGCCGCGAGAGAGGCTCGACGGTGCCCGTTCTCGGAGAAAAGCGATGTCCAGACGACAGTCTCGGATCGGGACCGGCCAGGACCGAACAGGCCTTTATGACGAAATCACCGACAAGATCATCGCCGAGCTCGAGGCCGGTCGTGTGCCATGGGTGCAGCCCTGGGGGACCGCGGCGGCGAAGGCGCCGCTCGTCATGCCAAGCAACGCCGCGACTGGCCGGCAATACCACGCCATCAACGTCCTGATCCTTTGGGGCGCGGTCATCGAGCGTGGATTCGCTGGCCAAAGCTGGCTGACCTTTCGCCAGGCGCTAACGCTCGGCGGCCATGTGCGCAAGGGCGAGCGCGGCACAACTGTGGTCTATGCAGATCGCTTCATCCCGAAGGATGAGAAGCTGCGAGCCGCCAGTACCGGAGAGGAAGCGCAGGCAATCCCGTTCTTGAAACAGTTCACAGTCTTCAATACCGATCAGTGCGACGGCTTGCCTGCAGAAATCGTGGCCACCACGCCCCCTCCGCCGCAAGGGCTGATTGAGCCAACTGTCGAAGCCCTGATCAAGGCGACCGGCATTGAATTCCGCATTGGCGGCGATCGCGCCTTCTATGTACCGGCGGAGGATTACGTGCAGGTGCCGCCGCCGCAAGCCTACTTCGAGCCGATCAATTGGCATCGCACCGCGCTCCACGAACTTGGCCATGCAAGCGGTCATTCCTCACGGCTCAACCGCGATCTTAGCGGCTCTTTTGGTACCAGGAAGTACGCCTTTGAGGAATTGATAGCGGAGCTGTCCGCTGCGTTTTCCTGTGCCTCGCTCGGCATCGTCCCGACGGTACGGCATGCCGATTACATCGCCTCGTGGCTCGAGGTTCTGCGAGAGGACAATCGGGCGATTGTCCGTGCCGCAAGCCAGGCCAGCAAGGCGGCCGATTACATCCTCGGTTTTCTGCCGGATGCGGTCTCGGGCGAGACGATGGAGGCGGCGGAGAGTGAGGCGGCGTGAACCGTTTGTTACCCGTTGCGGGAGGAGAGAGATGAGTGGCGGATGACCAACGCCATAGTCTGGAGGCGGTTCGGGAGCGAAGGGGGAAACCTTAAGTACAGCTCATTGATCAGCTCAAGAAGACAGGTATGGCGAATAAGGCGAGGCGTCTTCTCGATGATACGGGCTGTTTGCCGAGCCGCTGCGCCTTGCCGAGACCGCGCTCCTTCCGAACTGAGTAAAGCGCTCAAGCCGAACCGCTTCCAGGATCTCTCATCGATGTCGAGGATGAGGAGGACACGACGCGCAGCGAGGAAGATTCGTCGCAAGTCGCAGAGTGACGCCACGGCGAGGGATGGGGCTCCCGTCCCTCGCACTTCTTCACAAGCTCTTCCTGGCTGGGCCAGCGCGCGCCTGGCTTTGTCCAGCCTCCGCCGATGCAGCCAGCGGTGATGAGAGGAAGAGCAGGCCAAGGAGAGTTTGAGCCGGTCGGATCAAGAGAGAGCGCCGACGGCTCATGGCGCAATCGCTCTCCGTAGGTCTTCTCACATGTTCAAGCCATCAGATCGTATGGCGGCCGTTGCCGCCAATGCAACGCTCACATCAGCCTCTTTCGTCCATCGTGCCGCGCGGTTTCTCCTCCCCAATCTCGAGCACGGCCTTCTCATCGGTACCAAAATTTTGCGCAGCGTCATGGAATCTGCGTTCGGCGTCACTGGCGCCGCCGGCTCCTGGGATCGCAAAACCGCCTATCACCTCTGCGAGGCGGCAACGGTCCTATTCCTTTGCAAATATGGGGCGCCCATCACTGACAAGGCGGGATCGCCGATTGCCACGTTGCCGATTCTCTCGAAAATCGCGGGCCTTCTTCCTATCCCTACGGATCGCCCGGAGGAGAGCCAGGCGCTTGTGCAGTTTTCGGCGCCAATCGCACGCGAGCTCGCCGTTTGCGCCTCCACGCTTGGCATGGAGCGGAAGCTTGTCACGCTGCTCTCGCGTTTCCGAAAGGGTGCGCCAATCCGACCCGCCGAAGGCATCCTTTTTACGACCTATGCCACGCTGCGCACCGATGAGCCTCGCGAGAAGCTTTCGCGCGTTAGGCGGATCGTCCAACGGTTGGGCTCCGCCTTCGACGGAGTGATTGCTTTCGACAGGTCCCATGCCATGCAGAACACGGTCGGCGGGCCCGCCAGCAAATGGACTGATTATGTTGCGCGGCAAATTATGTTGCGTATTCGAGATTGCGGGCTGTCTCACAGACGATCGACAGCCCCTCAGGATCATAATCCCTTCGCGCGGCGGAGGGTTGCGTGATGTCCCGCGACGCTTCCGAGCTGGCACGCCGCCTCGCCCGTGAGGCTGAGGCGGTATGCCGCCATTACCTCTCCAACGGGCGGCGCCAAGGCCGCTACTGGACGGTGGGCGACGTCCGCAATACGCCCGGCCGATCGATGTTCGTCCGGCTCAGCGGACCGGAATCCGGTCCCGGCGCCGCCGGGCATTGGACCGATGCTGCCTCGGCCGAATATGGCGATCTCCTCGATGTGATCCGTGAGAGCTGCGGGTTCATCGACTTTCGCGATGTCGCCAAGGAGGCACGGCGTTTTCTGAGCCTGCCGCGCGAAGGACCTCGCCGCAGCCCAAAGCCTGCTCAAACACCTGTCCCTGACGGATCGCGGGAAGCGGCACAGCGGCTGATCACCATGTCGCAACCGATCTGCCGGACGGTCGTTGAGACCTACTTGCGCAATCGCGGCATCAAAACTGTGCACGATGCGGATGCGTTGCGCTTTCATCCGCGCTGCTACTATCGTCCGGATGAGAGTTCGACGACTGAGACGTGGCCGGCGATGATCGCCGCCGTCACAGATCTTTTCGGCATCGTTACCGGCGCGCATCGCACCTGGCTCGCGCCGGACGGTTTTGGCAAGGCGCCGATCGACACGCCGCGCCGGGCCCTCGGCGGTCTCCTCGGCCATGGCGTCCGCTTTGGCACGGCCGACGACATCCTCGCTGTCGGCGAAGGCATCGAGACGATGCTGTCGCTGCGCAGCGCACTGCCTGCCATGCCGATGACTGCCGCACTCTCAGCCAACCACCTTGCCGCCCTTCTGCTCCCACTGACGCTGCGCCGGCTCTACATCGCCCACGACGCCGATGCCGCGGGCGACATGGCGCTCGCGGCATTGACCGAACGCGCCGCAGCTGCGGGGATTGAGGCGCTTGCCCTGTCTCCGCGGATGGGCGACTTCAACGAGGACCTGCGTGCATTCGGTCTCGGCGCCCTCCGAGCGGCACTGCGCCGCCAGCTCGCGCCGCAGGATGTCGTTCGCTTCATGCGCCAGGAAAACTCCAAGATAACGGCCAAAACAACGGCCGAAAACACGGTCAAGACAAAGTGACAGACGTCGGTTTTGCTGTCTTAGCCGATCTGGAAAGGCCCGTACCAACAAAGCCGCGCCGGCTTTCAGGCGGCTGATCGCCGCGCCGCAGCCAAATCCGTTCGCATCGCGGATTAGTCCGAGGCTGATAAAAGCGGCACGCGCGGCAGTAAGTCGGGTTTGCGCACAACTACGATCCGGCATTCGTTCTTGAGGCCATCTGGTCTCAATTAGAGAATGATCCGGCCGCGAAGGGCCGCGTTAGCGCAAAGTATCGAGTGGGTTTCCCTCGCGACATCAACGCGTTTGCGCGGAGGTCATGCTCACACAACAACCTAAAGCCCGACGATGATTCTTCTAATCTTATCGCGCTTTAGGAGCATGATCCGGAAAAAGTGTGGCGCGGCTTTCCCTCGCGACAAACGCGGAACGCCTTTGCGCGGAGATCATGCTCACACAACAACCTAAAGCGCGATGATGATTCATCCAATCTCATCGCGCTTTAGTCCAAAATTCGCTCGGACTTGGCGAGGCGGAAAACGGAACGAGTGGTCAAACGTGGCACTCGCGTCGTTGTTCCGGATTGCGGCCTTGCGAAGGGAAACTTTATTCTCGCTAGGCCGCAGATTCGGACAAGGCTCCGCTCCTTGTCGGAAATCGCTTGAATCGCACGTAGCGTCAGGTTGTAGGCAAGCTTGGAGGTTTGCTCATGGCCAACGACGCGTAGAGTTGAAATGCTTGATTTGTGCGCAGGAAGAGCCGCGGTCTGTCAGTCCTCCGTGGATTCAGAGGAGCATTCGAGCATCATCAGCGTGCTCGACGCTATCAACTGTCCAGCCATTTGGATGGATCGAAACGGCTCTGTGCTGGCTGTGAGCGCCAAGGCCTCCAAGCTCTTTGACGGCGAGCTCTTCGTGCGGGCGCGGCGCCTTTATGTCAGAGGTCTGCAATCGCGCATCAAATTGGAGGAGTTGCTGAATCGGGTCCGCTTGGCGTCCTCTTCGCAAAAGATTTTCTCTTCGCATGTCGTGATCCATCTTTCTGACCGTCGACCGATCGTTATCGAAGCCATCTGGCAGGATTGGAACTGCCAAAGCTCATCTTGCGACACCGGCGCTCTTCTTCTCTTGACGGACCTCAATGAGGTGCCCGTCATTTCTCAAGTGTCCCTCATGGAGATCTTCGGCTTGACGCGCGCTCAAGCACATCTCGCACGACTCCTCGTCATGGGAAAATCGCTAAAGGAAGTCGCTCGCGAAATGAACATTGCCCCGGGCACAGCTCGCAATCACCTCAAGGCCGTGTTTGTACGGACGGCGACCAAGCGACAGGGCGAGTTGATCTCGCTGCTGTCCCGCCTTCGATAGTGCTGCCAGCGCTTGGTGTGAGAGGGGCGCCTTGCGCGCGTCGGCGATTGCGTCGAGACGGCCGCTCGGCGAAGACAAGTGGCTCCATTCTGAGGCATTTACGTCCGGCGTTGGCGGCAACACCACTGAGGGACGAATCTAGAAGGATGGTCGCTAGCGCAAGCGGGCCACGTTTATGAGAGGTGGCCGAATGGCTTTCGCTGTTACAAGCGATCTAAACACGTATCGCCCGCACGTCGCGATCCTGCTTGCCGTCAGGAATGGCGCGCGGTTCCTGTCCGAACAGCTCCAATCATACGCCGAGCAGACGCACCCCAACTGGTCCGTCCATGTCTCGGATGACGGATCCAGCGATCAAACCCGCGATATAATTCAAGACTTCGCGGGCGGCGTGTCGCAGGAAGTGACCCTGCGCTATGGCCCTCGCTCAGGAGCTGCGGCCAACTTCTTAAGCCTGTTGTGCGATGGCAAAATTGAAGCGGATTATTTCGCCTTCAGCGATCAGGATGACATTTGGTATGCCGAAAAGCTCGACCGAGCGATCAGCATGCTGCGCACTGTGCCGCGCGACCAGCCCGCGCTCTACTGTTCGCGAACTGAACTGATTGATGAAGCAGGGCGCCATCTTGGTTATTCGACCGCATTCAAACGTCCTCCGAGCTTTCGAAACGCGCTTGTCCAAAATGTCGGCGGGGGAAACACTATGGTTTTCAATCGGTTTGCCGGCGATCTACTCCGGCATGTGCCAGACGAGATCGTTGTCGCCCATGACTGGATGACTTATCTTACAGTCTCTGCTGCAGGCGGGACTGTCTTCTATGATCAGACACCTTCCGTGAGGTATCGTCAGCATCGGGACAATTTGGTTGGGTCGAATTTGGGTCTTCAGGCCGCCGTTCATCGCGCAAAGAAGATTTTTGCGGGGCAGTGGCGGGTTTGGAATTCCCTCAATGTCAGGGTGCTGCAGCACCACCTATCACACCGCATCACAGAGGAGAACGTGAGTGTTCTCGAGAGATTCGTTGAGATGCGCCTATCGGAAAACCTCCCGCGACGCTTGTGGAACTTCTGGCGATCCGGAGTTTACCGGCAGACGCCGCTCGCAAATCTCGCAATGCTGTTGGCAGTGATCGCGAACAAGATTTGATTGAGCAGCTTCCGACATGAGCTTGGGCGCCTGCAGCCTAACTTTGTTCGGCTATCGCCTCAAAGCCGCTTCCCCCGTTCCTGATCGGTCTGCCAGCTCGCCAGCAGTTGGTAATAGCCAGCGCTTACACGGTTCATGGTGAAGACCGCGATCGTATTCAATTATCCTTGAGAAGGAATTCCCATGACAGTCGAAATCCAGTCCCTTGCCATCCCGGATGTGAAGCTTATCCGGTCACCGAAACTCAGTGATCATCGAGGCTTCTTTTCCGAGACCTGGAATAAGCGCGCCTTGCAGGAATATGGCCTTGATCTTGACTTCGTGCAGGACAACCACTCGTTCTCGGCTGCGACAGGCACCGTGCGCGGGCTACATTTTCAGATCCCGCCGCGCGCGCAAGCAAAGCTTGTGCGTGTGGTGCGCGGCGTCATCTTTGATGTCGCCGTCGATATCCGCGCCAACTCACCGACCTATGGCCGGCATGTGAGCGCTGTGATTTCGGCCGAGACATGGAGCCAGCTTCTGGTACCTGCAGGCTTTGCACATGGCTTCATGACGCTCGAAGAGAATACGGAGGTCCTTTACAAGGTCACCGATTATTACGCACCAGACTGCGACAGAGGCATTCTCTGGAGCGATCCCGACCTCGGGATCGAGTGGCCGCTACCTCTTGCGAGTGCGGTTCTTTCGGAGAAGGACAGCCGGTTTCCGCGGCTCAGAGACTTGACAAATGTACGCTCGGAACCCCGATGATCTTGTGTTTGACTCGAGGCTCCGGCCTTTGCCTTGGAGGAACCAACCAAAGTTTTTCCAGCGACAGCACAGAGCCGGATTTGGTGTTGGCAGTCGATAAGCCCTGGCATGGCGTTCGTATGTTCGTGGCGTGAGTGTCATCTCAAATTCCAGCGAAGAGATCCTCTTTCGGCCCGATCCCTTGGGCTCGCAGCTGACTGAGGCTCGAATCAAACTTCCGTTCGTCCGATGAGGCGGATCTTATGAACGTGCCAACAGATGCTTTGACGAGCGAGTATGTCGAGTTTTGCGTCAAAGAGATCAACCTCTTCATCGCGGCTGCTGCTGCGCGATTGCCCAAGCCGCTTTGGACTGCGGACAAGAAGACAACGGGGCGCCTCTTGACGACCACGACGATCAACGGGCGGATCGTCTGCCTTCATCGACGAAATGAATGTTCTGATCGACCTCGATCCTGTCGCAGACGACACGACGATTGCGACAGTACCGCGGGTGTGCGCCCGACTGAGCGCCGCAGGCTACGGACGGTCGATCGATGCCTCGGGATTCACCGATTGTCGTCGAAAGCATGGAGCCTGCGTGCGGGCCGCTGCCGAGCATCTCGGCGCGGCGAGGGCACCCTTGCTCCCCTGATCTTCCCTTCGGCAGAGCGGAGTTGGGATCGCAGTCGCGACTTCAGAGTTCGGATCCGCTCCAAAGCCTCGCAGAGGGCTCGGCGAGAGGTCCGCCATGCCGAGGTAGACTCCAGAAAATCCATCATACGTCGCCAGTACCCATGGCCCCACGCGAAGAGAGGGATCGATAGGAGCTTTTCCTTGTTCAGCTGAAAAAGTCTTTCGACAACGGTCAGCTTCAGGACCTCCGCGCCGATGAAGACGATCGCTCCGGGCAGAAAATGGCCGGTACCGAGCAGATAGGCGCTCAGGGGCTTTGCGGGCTCCAAAATGATCACGGGTACCGCAAACAGCGCGAAGGATTGATAGGGCCCCAAGGACATGACCCAGCGACGAGCACGTTCCAGCAAGCTCTTCTTGCTCAGCCACGCCGTGATCGGTCCCGTGACGGCCGAGAACAGAGCATCGATGGCAAAATAAACGGTAGCGATAGCGAAGATCGGTGTATTCCAGACTCGCGCCATTTCATCCTCCGACCAGACAAGGCTCGCGAAGCCAAGACGTTCCGCCATGTTCTCACGGATCTTAGGTCAGGGCCGGATCTCTGAATTTCGGCTGCTTTTCCTTGTGATTGGGCCGGTGCTCGCTTCTTGTCTGGCCAGTGATGGCCGGCGGTGGAACTCGCGGGCGCTGCGGTCGTTGCTTGGCCGCGGTAGCAGTAGCGAGTAGGAGGACACGTGAATCGACGCCAGCTTGTTCGAGGGTCGGCGGTGCTGCCGGCGTTGCTGCTCGCCTCGCGGAGCGGATTCGCCGCCATTGGTCCGTCGGAGGGCGCATTCGAGCCATCCAACGTGAGGGACCTCGCCCGCATGCTGGCGAGCAAATCGTACGAGGCGCCCGACGAGAAGCTGCCGAGCGGCTTGCGGGACCTCGATTACGATCAGTACCGTTCGATCCGCTTCCTGTCCGAGCGCGCGCTCTGGCGCGGCAAGAATCTCCCGTTCGAAGCGCAGTTCTTCCATCGCGGATTCTTCTATAAAACCCGGGTGAACATCTTCGAGGTCGCGGACGGAAAGGCCACCGAGATCAAGTATCGCAAGGCGGACTTCTCCTTCGGCGACAAAGTTCCAGGGTTCGAGGACGCCGATCTGGGGTTCGCCGGTTTCCGAATCCACACGCCGATGAACCGGGCCGATTACTACGACGAGGTCTGCGTCTTTCTGGGCGCGAGTTACTTCCGCGCCGTCGCCAAGGGACAGACGTATGGGCTTTCCGCTCGAGGCCTTTCGATCGATACGGGCGAAGCCAAGGGCGAGGAATTTCCGCTCTTCAAGGCCTTCTGGCTGGAGCGGCCTGCGCCTGGTGCGACTGCGCTGGTTATCCACGCTTTGCTAGACAGCAAAAGCTGTGCGGCTAGCTACCGATTCACCGTTCGGCCCGGGGACACGACGGTCTTTGACGTCGAGATGTCGGTCTACCCGCGTGTCGAAGTGCAGCGGGCCGGGCTCGCGCCGATGACCAGCATGTTCTTCTACGGTCCGAACGACCGCAACGACATCGACGATTTCCGCCCTTCCGTTCACGATTCCGACGGCCTTGCGATCTTCAACGGGAAGGGCGAAAGCCTCTGGCGGCCGCTCAGCAATCCCCGAGACCTCCAGATCAGCACCTTCCAGGATCTCAATCCGCGCGGGTTTGGGTTGATGCAGCGGGAGAGAAACTTCTTTGCTTATCAGGACATCGAATCCAGCTTCGAAAAACGTCCCAGTCTCTGGATGGAGCCGATCGGGGACTGGGGCGAGGGCGGGGTCATGCTGTTCGAGATCCCGACCAAGGAGGAGGTCCACGACAACATTGCCGCATTCTGGCGGCCTAAGAACCCGCTGCAAGCCAAGGGTGAACACAACTACACCTATCGGCTGCATTGGGGACCGGACAATCCCAAACCGCACTCGCTCGCCCGCTTCACGCGCACCGGCATCGGCGCGAGGGGCGAAGACGCCCGCCTCTTCGTTCTCGATCTGGTCGGCGACAACTTGAAAGGCATCGACCCTGCGGGCGTAAAAGGTGTGGTGACGGCTGACAAGTCGGAAGTGAAGAACATCGTCACGCAGCCCAACCCCCACACCGGCGGCTGGCGGCTGAGCTTCCAGTGTCAGGTCAAGGGCGAGCCGATCGAGCTGCGCGCGTTCCTTGCCGAAGGCGACAAGCCCTTGTCGGAAGTCTGGGTCTACCGATGGGCACCCTGAGCACGGCCCCGCGGCCGGTTGCCGGCGCTATCGCGACCCAACGCCTGCTGCCGCGCGAGTCTCCCCTTCCCATGGCGCCTGGCGATCTCGGAAAAGACCGGGTGCCGGACCGCGTCCCTGCGCCGGTCGCCACCACGATGGCTTGGCGACGCGGTCTCATCCTCTTTTGCACGGCGGCGCTCACGGGGGCGGGGGGATATGAGATGTATCGCGTGCTGGAGGTCGGCGGCGTCACCGTCCTCGAAGCCATGGTGCTGGCGCTCTTCCTTGTCCTGCTCGCTTGGGTCGCCTTTTCGTTCGCGTCCGCCGTCGCGGGATTCTTCGTGCTGCTGGCCCAACGTTCGGACGGGGACGCCTTCGCGCCTGGTGCGGAATTGCCTGTCATCGCAAGCCGCACAGCCATGCTGCTTCCCACATACAACGAGGACCCGCACCGGTTGACGGCCCGGCTGCGTGCGATCATCGAGTCCTTGGAGGGAACCTCGCGAGGAAATCTGTTCGACTGGTTCGTTCTGAGCGACAGCACAGATCCCGACATCTGGATCGCGGAGGAGAAGGCGTTGCTTGCATTGCGACAGGCCGTCGGAACGCCGCGGCTGTACTATCGTCACCGCGCCGACAACACAGCGCGGAAGGCCGGCAACATCTCCGAGTGGATCAACCGTTTCGGCGCGGGCTACGACTTCATGATCGTGCTCGACGCCGACAGCCTCATGAGCGGGCAGACCGTCGTCCGATTGGTCCATGCCATCGAGACGAATCCGACCGCCGGGCTGGTCCAGACGCTCCCCATGATCGTCAACGCGCGGAGCCTGTTCAGCCGCGTCCAGCAATTCGCGGGCCGCCTGTACGGTCCGCTGATCGCCGCGGGCGTCGCCTGGTGGCACGGCTCCGAAGGCAACTATTGGGGCCACAACGCGATCATCCGGGTAAAGGCATTCGCCGAAGCGGCCGCGCTGCCGCAGCTCCGCGGACGGAAGCCGTTCGGCGGGCACATCCTCAGCCATGATTTCGTCGAGGCCGCGCTGATGCGGCGGGCCGGGTGGGGCATCTACATGCTGCCGACGCTCGGTGGAAGCTACGAAGAGGTGCCGCCTTCGCTGCTCGATTTCGCCGCGCGCGACCGGCGTTGGTGTCAGGGCAATCTTCAGCATCTGGCCGTGGTCCCAGCGCGAGGTCTGCATTGGGTGTCGCGCCTGCATTTCATGGTAGGCATCGGGGCCTATCTAACGGCGCCGCTCTGGCTGCTATTCCTGCTGCTGGGAATGTTGATCTCTCTGCAGGCCCGGTTCGTACGGCCGGAATATTTCCCGAAGGGCTTCTCATTGTTTCCGACCTGGCCGGCCCAGGATCCCGTGCTCGCCATCTGGGTGTTCGTCGCCACCATGGGTCTGTTGCTGTTGCCGAAGCTACTTAGCTTGGTCCTCGTCTGGATGCGGCGATCGTTGCGAAGGCAATTCGGCGGCGCTTTGCGTGCCTTGGCCGGAGTTTTCGCGGAGATCGTCGTATCCGCGTTAATGGCGCCCGTGATGATGATCTTTCAGTCGATCGCGGTCGTCGAGATTCTGGCCGGCCGCGATGCGGGCTGGCAGACGCAGAGGCGCGACGACGGCACGGTGGAGCGCCGCGAGCTCTATCGGAAATACGGCGTTCCGACCGCGTGCGGCGTCGTGATGGCTGCAAGCGCCTACGCCGTTTCGCTGCCCGTTCTGCTCTGGATGTCGCCGGTCATCGTGGGGCTCCTGTTCGCCGTTCCCATAGGGGCGCTGACTGCCGCCCCCGCCTCCGGCAAATTGTTTGCCACGCCGGAGGAAAGAGAACCGCCTCTCGTCTTGCGTCGAGCGAACGAATTGAGCGGGTCGATCGATGTAGGCATAAGACCGGCCTTGGTGGAGCTGCGCGAAGACGCCGCGCTCCTGGCCTTCCACCTCGCGCAGCAGTCACCTCCTCGCGCCGCCCGGCCTGACACGGTCGACGTCAACCTGGCGGTCGGACGCGCCAAGGTCGACGCGAGCGATAGCTTCGAGCAGGCGGCTGCCCATCTGTCGCCGCGGGAGGTTTTTTCGATCCTGAACGATGGTCCAGCGTTGTCGGCGGTGCTGCAGAAGGGATGAACAGGACCGGCGGTGGGAGACCCGGCCTGGGTTTGAACCAGGATAGAAAGTAGTCCCCTACTTTTGCGCTGTATCGCTGGGCGCTATCGTCTGGAGGCAAGAGTTGGACCCGGCGTGCGAGATTCGTCGGCTGGACCGCTCTGCAGCGCCGCCCGCCTTTGGGCGACGGCATGATCGAACAGTTCAAGCACCAGACCGAATGCGGCCAAGTCCTCTTGTTCGAGCGCTCCATCGTCGTAGCACTTGATCGCTTCGGCGATGATCGCGTCGACTTCGCGCTGCGACCTCATTAGGTCCTGTTCGGACCCGGCACCGCGAACCTCAGAGACCACGGCAAGGATGCGGTTGCGCTGGCTGGTGTTGTCGTCCCGTTCGTCCCTATTCAGATAGCGACGCAGCCAGGCGGCGGCCGAACCGATGCCGGAAAGAAGAAGCAACGCGAACCAGAAATAGTCGCTGTACTTGTCCAGAAACGTCCGCTCGGTCCCGTTGATGACCGCCGCCGCGCCACGGTGCACGGAGGGCTCCGCCTCCTTCTCGGTTTCTGGTTTTGCGATGTGCGCGGCGCCGGCGACACGTTGGCTTATGGTGTCGCGTACCGCGAAAAGCTGCCGGTAGAAGGCCGCAGCTTTGGCTTCGGACAATTCTTTTCTGGCAAGGATGAGATGGTTGACGCTGATGGTGTCGACCTTGTCCTCAGGCCAGGCCGGGTTCGCGTTGAAGACGCTGCCGGGGATCTCTTCGGCTTCGTACCGAGGGTGCCTCAGGGCGATGGCCTCGGACGCGTCAATCGGGAGAAACTTCGGCGCTCCGCGCGATCGGGACGTCGTGGCGATGGCGTCGGTCGTGATCTTGCTGTCGAGCGGACCGACGGCGAGGTACGCGTCGAGGGTGGCGTCTTTGCCGAGCTTCTCGATCTCATCGGTCCCGAATTGAGCCGTAGCAACCTTGTCGGGCTGCACGCCTGAGCCCTCTAGAATTGTCCGCAGGAGTGCGACGTTGGCGCCCGTCCTTCCGATGATGCCGACCTTATGACCGGCCAGATCGGCGATCTCTCCGATCTTACTCGCTGCCTTTTTCCTGGAATCCTTGCGCCCGGAGGGCGACCATAGGACCACGTAGTTCTTCCGCAGGACGGCCAGTGTCTGCGCGTCGGCCGGCATTCCCAGGTCGCCGCGGCCGACCGCCAGGTCGGCTTTGCCGGCGCCTAGCAAAGCCAGGGATTCGGCCGCTCCGCCGGTCGTGACGGGCGAGAGCCTGACGGTCCTGCTTTCCTCCTCGAAAGCCTCGGCCATCGTCTGGACCACCTGGTGGTCTTCGCTACCCGAGGGGCCGACGGCGATCCGGAGGGTCTCGGGCTGCAGGAGGTAGAACAGGGTAGCCGCTGCGGCGCCGAAGACGACGAACCCCAGAGCCAACACGATCAACAGTCTTCGTTGGCGGCGATCGTGAGAACTTCTAGCTGGATCGGACGGTGGCATCAGCGAACCCTAGGTGAACGAAAGGCTGCTTGGGGACTTCAAGTGCGTCGCCGGGAACTTGTGGCGAACCTGCGTCGGGCGGGAAGGTTCCGCCGAACGCAAGAACGAGCTCGCGAACGGCTTGGATTTGAACTGCGAGCGAGCTTCTGGATCATCCGCCTTTGCGCGGCACCATCAAGCAGATCTTGGAGGATGATCTGTTTCGAGCCTGGAACGTAGGGATCATTCCCTGATTTATCGACGCAGTATCCCAGTGCCAAGGCGAGCGTCTCTTCCAGCGCTTCCCGTTCATGCCGGTCTTTCATGCCGTCGAGATCACATCGGGGTTTTCCCTTTGCGTACTCCGACAGGGCGCCAATCATGCGCGAGACCCCAGCTCCTCCCCCGCTTGCCCGAAGCTGGGGCCTTTGCTTGCGAGCTCGCATTTCGCGGCGGTCGGCTTGTGGGGTCTCACGGGGGCCGCTTTCAGGGCACACGCAAATAAGAGCCCGCACCGCGTCCCCGGCGGTTGGAAGCCAGTTTGCTTAGTGCATGTGAGCCAGCCAATAGCCGGCGCCACCGACGACGATGACGGCGGTCACGGCCCACAAAAGCAATCCGGGCATGATGTCCTCCTTCATGGCCGTCAAGCGACAGCGCGCTGATTACTGCTCGGTGCAGACCTTCGTGGTCTTGACGGCGGCGTCCGCTTCGGTGCGGGTCTTGTAGATGCCGTTGCCGACGACGGTCGTGGTGGTGGTCGTCGGCTTGCTGTCCACGACTGTGCACTTCTTGGTGGTCGCATCGCGCACGATGTAGAACTCGGCGGCGCTCGCGGCTTGGGTGCCCAACGCGAAAGCGGCGAGCGCGCCGCACAGGATCAGTTTCTTCATGGTCGTCTCCCTTGCTGAACTAGCGTTGGGAAACCTCCATCCTTCTTCGAAGTTCCACTTCTTCCCGACATCGGAATTGGCAGGCTTACGCAGATATTTTCCGGGAGAGCAAAAAAGGAGGTCGGAAAAGACGAAGTGAGGTTGCCGCTTTTTCCCGGTTTGGAACCGAAGCCATCGCTGAAAGTTTCGGCATCTGATAATCGGGAGTTTTCACATGAACAAGCGTTTGCTGTTGGCCACCACCGCCGCGCTGGCGATCGCGACCTCGGCCTTTGCGCAATCTTCGCCTAACAATACTACGAGCCCCTCGACGACCCAGCGGCAGCAGGATTCGAGCTCGACCTCGCCGTCTTCGTCGAGCACGACCTCGGCGCCCTCGCCTTCGTCCTCCTCTTCTCAGACGGCCAATCCTTCGACGAATTCGGCCCAGACGCAGTCTCCGGCGTCGAGCGGTCAGGCCGCTGCTGGCCAGTCGTCCAATTCCGGGTCCGGCACCAACACGACGCAGGCACCGTCCTCAAACAACTCGACCAACCAGGCCCAGACCAATCAGCCGTCCAACCAGACAACGACGCCTTCCAACCAGGCGCAGACCAATCCGCCTTCGAACACAAACAATCAAAGCGCCAACCCATCCGCCTCCGGCAACAACCAGGCGCAATCGCCTACGGGCAGCGGTTCGACCAACACGGCCCAGCAGCCCAACAATCAGCAGAACACGGCTGATCGTTCGTCCAACACCAACGTGAACGCATCGGTGAACATCAACGACCAGCAGCGGACCCGCATCAGCGCGTCGATTTCGCACCTGAACGTGCAGCCGCTCACCAACGTGAACTTCTCGCTCTCGGTGGGCGCCGTCGTGCCGCGCGACGTCCGCCTGCAGCCGCTGCCGGCCGAGGTCGTCGAAATCTTGCCGCAGTACCGCGGCTACGACTTCGTGCTGGTGAAGGACGAGATCGTGATCGTCGAGCCTTCGACCTACAAGATCGTGACGGTCGTGCCGTACTCCGGCCGCTCGACCGCAGCCGCGCCAGCGCGCACGGAGCAGCGCAAGGCGACGTTCACTGAGCGCGATCGAGAAGTCGTCCGCAAGCACGCCAAGGCACATCCGGTCGAACGGGAGAAGCGGGTGACCACCGGCAGCTCGGTCCGGACCGAGATCCGGACGGGCGAGCGCGTGCCGGAGGGAGTGGAGATCGAGGCCTTCCCGGAAGAAGTCTATCGCGAAGCTCCGACCCTTCGCGAGTATCGGTACATCAACCGCGACAGCCGTACCTACATCGTCGAACCCGGCGACCGTCGCATCATCGAAGAAATCGAATGATCCGCATCAGGAGAAACGACCATGAAAACAATTGCACTTGGCGCAGTCGCCGCGGCGCTGCTAGGATCCGCGGCGGTTGCCGCTCCGCTCAATTCCGCGGCCATCGGCTCGACCGAAGCCTCCGTCATCGATCAGGTCCGCCTGGTCTGCAACGAATACGGTCGCTGCTACCGTACCCGCGGCCCTCGCTACGTTCAGCGCTATTATGACGACGATGATGGTGGTTACGTGGTCCGCCGCAGCTACGGCTACTATGGAGGGCCCGGTTACTACGATCGCGGTTACGGCTACTACGGCGGTGGCCCGAGCATCGGTTTCAGCTTCGGCACCCGAAGCTGGTGAACTAGGAAAGGGCCGCTCGAAGAGCGGCCCTTTCGATATTGATTTCCTCTGGCGGTGATGAGATGTCTGCTGTTGCGAAACTCCTGGCCCAGAAAGTGCAGTTGCTGGCGCGGCTCCAAGTCCATCCAGGCTCGAACGAGAGCGACGAGATCCAGGCGCGTCTCGCCAAGATCGAGACCGCGCTGAAGCTTCTTGGCGGCCGCGATTCGGCTGCTGCGGCAGAGCAGGTAGCACGAGGTCGTCCAGCTCCGCAGCGCCTGTGCAGAACGCTAGCAGGCGCTGCGGCAGAGCGTCGGTCGGGAGCGCGCGCCGGCGAAGGCGGGCAAGCCCGCCAAGAAGCCGCGCAAGGCGGCGGCCGGCCAGAAGGAAATGCTGATGCCGATCGAGGGCAAGAGCCGAAAGAGGCGGCGGCGAAGAAGTCGGCGGCCAGGTTGCAGCGGAAGTCGGCTTAGCTCAGGCCCTCCGGAGCGACAGCGTAGGAACCAGTCAGTCCGGCGCCTGGTTGCTCCGCAAAACACGAATAGGAGGACTCGCATGGACATGAGGGAAGCCTCGGCAATGACGGAAGCCTCCGGGCTAACGAACGAGGATGGCGGCATCGAGCAGGCTTCCGGAGCAAGGCCGGACGCCAAGACCGAAGTGGAAGGAAGCCGTCGACACACCCACTCGCCTCCGCCGGACACCGCGCTGCGCTGGGCCGACCAGTTGCGCAAGCTGACCGTGGAGGCTCCGTTGCAGTCGCTCTTTGTCGCGTTCCTGCTCGGAGTCTGGGTCGCCCGTCGGCGGTAGGGAGCTGCGAACCTGCACGTGCTTCGTGGCTAGGAAGCTCAGGACATTTCAGACCTCGCTGGGCTTCTACGATCTTGCGATCGCAGCGCCTTCCATGAAGGCGGCGCTCGAGGCTTGGGGCGCCGGAAGCAATCTCTTTCATCAAGGTGTCGCCAAGTAGATGGACGACCCCGACGTCGTCACCGCGACGATGTCCAGGCCAGGCGTGGTGCTCAGGCGTCCAGCTGGATCGAACGGACGCTTTGCCGGGCGCTCCGGACTCCCGTCCGCCCTGGGATCCGGCGCGAACGAAGTTCGCCGCGAAAGGCGCCGGGCCGAACCCGGGCAAGAGAGCCGCGCCCAAGATCAGCGATTGGGCGCCGCGAGAGCGGCGTGCCGGGCGCCTTCAAGAGTACGAGAGCAGCGAGACCGTGCGCAGAGTTTCATCGACGAGACCCTACATCTCCTTCAAGGGACGGTTCTGCAAAGTCCAAAACAAGCTCGTGATCGTCTGCTTTGGTTTGACCGCTGTAACCGTTTCGATAGGCGGAAAACGCTGGGCCTTTGGGACTGGGTTGTAGTCGCCCTCAGCGTTGCGCCGTAGCTGCCAGCCAGCATCGAGTTAAGCCGTCCCCACCAGTTTCAGGAAGCGCCCGCGATCGTCCGGGGCAAGGTGAATGCGGTGGCGATCCACTCCGCAAGGAGTCCGCACGTGTCAATCCTAGCGTTCGACCTTTGAATTGCGCATAGTTTGGTACGGCTTATACAGTCGAAACATCACCGCGTGATTGTCGGGCTTGAGACGAATGTCCCAAATCCGACGCGCACACCCATTACGAGGCGCTGGAGAACCCGACAGTGTTAGGCGGCACGCTGCTTGCTTCATTCGTACCGCCGTCACCGACGCCAGTTTCACAGCGCTCGGCTGAAAGGCGGGAGAGTGCAGCGGAGTGTTTGATGCGATCTGGAGTTCGGTCTTGCGAAGCCACAACCATTGCGTCCCTCGCAAGTTGCGCAGCCAATTCGGCGCGCCCACGGCCAGCAGTGAAGCCGCCGCCCACTGTTTGGAGCTGGTCGGAAGATATACTGGCGCGCAATTCGGCGATGGTTACCGCTGGAAGTGATTCTGTAATCCGTGTTTGCCAGCATGGCGGCATTGTCGACAGTCCCACTTTCCTGAAAGTAAGCTTTGCTCGAAGAGATCATGGTCAGGCGCAGTGTGCATCCTTTGCGCACAACCTGATCGGAGGTAGTAACGGCCATCCGTACTTCGCCCCGATCGAGCGCGGCGTAGCCCGCGACGAATACCGATCTTGTGGCCAATTGTGGTCTGCACAGATGTCCGTTCAATGATCGCAATCCTCAACGCGAGGTCCTGAACGCAGCCGAGGCGACAGCGTTTGCCTGCGTCTCATTTTGATTGCGCAATATTGAAATCGCGCGAGCCACTCGGGACCGGGCGCGATTGCGTTCGGCAATAAGGCACATCGGCGGGCAAGTTGAAGGCGTTGCAAGTTGGCCAACGAGCGATCGAGACGGGCGAGCTGTCTACGGCCTCGGCGCTTTCTCGAGATCTCGAAAGCTGCATATCCCCCTTTCAGGGGCGGCTGCGCTGTTCCGCTGTCTATTCAAACCACGTTTCAAGTGCACATGCGAAATCGCTCTTTCGGAGGAAGAGGTTGATGGAAAGTCGCGTCATGCCACACATCGGAACGGTTGCGTTGGCCAGTCAGCAGTATCTGGCGATCGCGTTCATCTATTCGGCCATTCCTGTGATCCTCCGGGGCAACGGTGCCAGCCTGGAACTCGTCGGCTTATATAGCACGGCATTCGTTGCCTTCACCGTTAACTTCCTTTGGGCCCCGGTCGTGGATCGATGGAGCCTCAATCGTCTCGGGCTGAGACGTTCATGGATCCTGGTGACTCAAGTCGCCAGTACCACGGTGCTGGCAACGATGGCATTTCTGAACCCGAAGACCGACTTCGTGCCAGTTTTTCTTGTCTCTCTCGCGCTTGCGACCATTGCCGCTACACAGCGGATCGCAACGTTGGGGTACATAGCGGACGCCCTCGATTCCGGCGAGCGGCCGCTCGGGGCTGCGCTGCTGGGTTGGGGCCGGGCCATCGGCCACGTAATCGGTGGCGCGGTCTGCCTGCAATTGATCGAGATTTTCGGCTGGCGCCCGGCTTTGCTGGGCTTGACGCTACTGGTAGCCGTCTTCGCTGGATGGGTGTTTGCGATTCCTGAACCGCTTCTTTGCAAGGGTCGGTCGCGCTCGCCACAGCACCTATCCATCTTTGCGATGCTACGCAACAACGGCCTGTGGTCGACGGCTGCCTTGATCGGGCCCGGCGTTATCGGAATCGCAGTGGCGTTCGCAACGGTGCAGTTGCGGCTCGTTGATATCGGCTTTGCCGCGGCAGATATCGGCTGGATCGGAGCTCTCTCGAACGTGGTGACGTATACTATCATTGCGCCGCTGACGAGCGCGATCCTGACGCGAATGGCACCGCACCGTGGCCTGATATGGGGCTGCGCCGTCCTGGCCATCGGTTTTGGAGGGCTTTCGGTGATCGATCACTATTTGGACGTAAGCGTGAGCGCCGTCGCGAGCGTTGGGATGGTGTTCGCCGCGCTCGCAGTCCAGCATGTTACATTCACGAGCTGGTTTCTCGGGATTGCCAGGCCAGGCAAGACGGGAACTGATGTCACGTTCCTGACTTCGGTAATGTCGGCGTTTGCACTGGTGGGCTTCGCAGCGAGCGGGTTTCTCGCGGCAAGATTAGGTTACGGGGTTACGCTGATATTGCCGGGCGTCGGCTATGCTCTATCAGCCTTGCTTGCTGCGGCATTGCTCCGCCAATCTGACATCGCAGCGCCTGGCGAGGACTGACAATCGTGTATCGTTGGAAGCTGCTCAGAAACTGTCTTTGCGACTTCGTGGATCATGCCGGCTTCCTTCACGATAAACGGGCCCGCATCAGTCCTGTCAGACAATGCCTGATACCGACACCGACGTAGCCGATGGTTGGATCGCGCAGCAAACTGCCCATCGAACGAAACATCAAGGCATGTCGCTTCCTCAAGTGCGGCAGGATTGATCCGATGTCGCTCAGGACGCGGTCCATTGCCTCGCGGTCACCGCGGCGAAGGGCCGTTACGTATTCGCCGTGCAGGTTTGCGTAGAACCGCGGCGCGATCAGATCACGCACGAAATACCGATTCTGGCGAGGATTGTCGGGGAAGGTCGTCGCAAGCTTGTATGCATAGATCATACGCGACCTCGCCATGCGCGGGCTATACGATGTCGAGCCTGGATAAATGCGCCATTTCGAAAGAGGTTCGTCAAGATAGACGTGATCGTATCCAGCGCGAAAGAGCCGCAGAAAAAGGTCGTCGTCCTCGTAACCGGATAGCCTATCATCGAATCCACCGACTGCCTCGAACGCTCGGCGCGAGATGAGTGAGGCTGATGGCAAGATGAACATGTCCCTGGCCAGACACTCGATAATGCTTTGTTTCGGGTGTTCGGCGGGCACTTTGTCCAAATAGCGCTTTGTGACCATCCCGCCGCTTTCATCGATTTCATCAAGGTTGCTGTAGACCCAGCCGAGCGGAATTCCGCGCTTCTTTTGGAACGGTTTGGACAGCATCTCGAGATGATGAGGATGCCAGACATCATCCTGGTCAAGGAGGGCAATCAGACGGCTTCTGGAGTAGGAGACGCCAAAATTTCGAGCAGACGATTGGCCGCCGTTCGCCTTGCGAAGCAGCCTGATCCTCGGATGGACCATCGCCAGGCTCGCGACGATGGCCGCTCCGTCATCGGTTGAACCGTCGTCCACCACGATAACTTCGCTCGGCGGAAGCGTTTGAGCCAGCACGCTCGCGAGGGATTCTTTGATGAACGTGGCACCATTGCACATGGGAATAATAGCCACGATCGAGAGATCATCGGACGCGCCCATGGTAACTCCTAGTTGTAGGCCTGCTCTGAAGGGGATCTAACCTAAAGTTGAATGCGCCGCCATCCGGTTGTTGAACAGGTTGGCGACAGCGCTATGCGGTAGTAAAATTGTCGATATAGACGAGGTGGCATCGGCGCGGCTCTCAATGAAAGCCATCCCGACGCAAGGCGTCTGTCCTCGCAGTCGCATCATCTTGAGACTGCGGCAGCGCGGCCCCAAGCTCAGCCCCAAGCGTAGGCTAGCAAGCATCAGGGACCACCAGCACAGATCTCAGAGTAGGCTTGTAGGACAGCTTCAATTTCACCAAACATCTGGATTTCACCGCGCTCCATCCAGATGGCTTTCGTGCACCACTGCCGACAAATTTCGAAGCTGTGAGAAGCGAGCACCAGGATGCTCGCTCGCTCGACGAAGGAAGCTACACGACGCTGCGCTTTGGCAAGAAAAGCTGCATCGCCAGCCATGATCCATTCATCCATCAATAGGATTTCTGGCGAGAAACAGGTTGCCACGGCGAACGTCAATCGCGTCATCATACCCGACGAATAGGTGCGTACCGGGATGCTCAGATAGTCACCGAGGCCGGTAAAATCGCCGATGTCCGCCATGTGCGATTCTATCTCGCTTGAGCTTAGCCCAAGCAGCATGCCACGCAGCCGGATATTGTCATATCCGCTCAAGTCAGCATCGATTCCCAGTGCGATATCAAACAGAGGTGAAATTCGGCCACAGGACGTTACGTTCCCGATTGTCGGTTGGTAGACTCCGGCCATGACGCGAAGCAGGGTCGTCTTGCCGGCCCCATTACTGCCGATGAGGGCTATGCGATCACCGGCAGTCAACTGGAAAGAGACGTTTCTGAGCGCCTCAACGACAATCCTATGACTGGCATCTGTTGCAAGCTGGCCGCCAGTGCCACGAAACAACAGATGCTTTTTGAGAGAGCGCGAACCTGTTTGGTAGATAGGAAAGGAAACGCTTACATCATCAAGCGCAAGCAGAGGCGTCTGGTCAAAGGCTGATGTAACCATCCTTAAATCCAATACGCGATTCGGCCGCGGAAGCGCGAAAGCAAATAGACTGAGATGCCGATGTTGAGAGCTGTGATCAATCCTACTGCGCAGTAGTTCTCTGTTGATGGCATCTCTCCCAGGAGCGGCGCGCGCGCCACCTGCAGAAGATGAAAAAACGGATTGTACCGGGTGATAAAGGAGTGCCCCTTCAGCGAGTCTGGCCGCCAAAAGATCGGTGTAAGAAAGAACAGAATTTGCACGGCTGAATTGATGACTTGCGGAATGTCGCGAAATCTCGCCGAGACCATTCCAATTGTCAGGCTTGCAAAGATCCCATTCACGACGATGGCTAAGAGGCCAACGATGGCCAAAAGGGCAACTGATCCGGGCCAAATTCTGAAATAGATGATGACGCCGAAATAGACAATGAGATTGTGTGCAAAAATGATCAACTTGGTCCAGTTGAAACGAAAAACATAGACCGAGAAAGGCAAGCTAATCTGCTTAATGTAGCACTCAGAGCCGGTGAACAGCGTTCCGCTCTCCGTCAAATAGCTCGACAGCAACGTCCAGACCAACATGCCGGAACAGAAAAACGGAATAAATCGGTCGACTTCCTGCTGAAAGAGCTCCGCATATACCACGCCCAAAGCGATGACCATGACCGCCATGCTGGCGGTCAACCAAAACGGGCCCAGCACGGAGCGCCGATACCGCTGAACGATCTCGTTCCAGCCCAACGACCCCCAAAGCCTCCAATGGGTTAGGCCATCCAGGAGGTCCAAGCGGGCGCTCTTGAAGCCTCGCGCGGTCGTCGTTGCCGGGAGACGGACGTCGAAATGACTTCGATCAACAGACAATGGGTGCATCGGCTTGCTCAGTTACTTTCGCGGCGTACGGACGTTGTCTCAAGATTGCAAAGACGTTTGGTCTGAGATTGTTCGCATCAATCATGCCGTCGGCTCGCGGTGGTGAATCTGGACGTTATGCGCGCTCGAACTGGAGGCGTCTTCGCCAAAGGGGCGCTCCTCAATCACCGAACAATCAACGCGTGCCACATATTGTTCTTTCCATGGCTTTCGGCGTCGCGGAGGAAACGCGAGCTCGAACGAGGTTGTCGCGTCATTGGCGAGATTGTCGTTGTGGAAGGGATCACGCGACAGCTCCCGGCTCCATGTTTTGAGCATGTAGGCGGTTTCGCTTCGCAAATCTTTCGAATGTTCTTCGTGCGCGTCGGAGTTATTGCGACTGGATTGATGATGATAGAGCTCCGCATGCGGGGTCCAGATGTTCCGGTACCCGCGGCGTCTGAGTTTCAGACAAAGGTCAACATCATGAAAGGCATTGGGCAGGTTGATTTCATCCAGCTCGCCAACCTGTTCGTACACCGATCTTCGTACAAGGAGACAGGCTCCAGTTACGGCGGAGACTTCGGAGACCAGCGCGTTCCGACCGAAATACCCGGCCGCCTCCCGGCGCAATCGATAATTGAACGGCTTGGCAATACCGGGAAAGCCCAGTGCCAGCCCGCCATGTCGAACGCGGCCATCCGAATAGATCAGCTTAGCTCCAACCGCACCCACATCGTCTCGAACGGCCCATGAGACCATTTCGGAAAGCCAGCCTGGATTGACGACCTCAATATCATCACTCAACAAACCGAGTACTGCTCCGTTTGCCAAACGGGCCGCCATATTGATCATTGCAGAATAATTGACCGGCCCGCTGTACGTGAGGATACGCATGCGGGGATCTTCACTGAGCCTTTGAAGCAGCGACTGGGCTTCCGTAGATCGGCTTTCGTGATCGACCACGAAAAGCTCAAGATCGGGGTAGTCGGTTTGCTCGAGCAAGCTTCTTGCGTAAGCGGCACGCAGGCCTGATCCGTCGAGCGTCGGCACAATGAGTGTGACGGTCGGCGCCTGTGTTGGAGGCTGGCGGCGAACCCGCACCCAATCAGGCAAAACCGGATGTTGTTCCGCGACGGCATTCTCATGACCTCTCTGCAGGTGCTCGTCGATGGCCCGTCGAGCGGCTTGCGCGCACCGCGCAGGTATTGCTTCGGAGAACGAGCGCGCGCCAAAATCGCGACGCCAGTGATAAAGGACCGTTGGAATATGGTGAATGCGATCGGGTGAGGTCGATTCAATACAGCGCAGCGCGAGATCGTAGTCTTGACTACCCTCAAAGCCCAATCGAAATCCGCCGACTTTCTCCACGAGAGAGCGCCGATAGACTCCCAGATGACTAATGAGGTTATGGCCTAAGAACAGTTCTTTGTTCCAGTCCGTCTTGAAATATGGAGTCTGACGGCGACCTCGCCGATCGATCTGATCTTCATCGCTGTAGATGATATCAAGATCGGAGCGGTCATTGAGCGCCACGACAACTTCATAAAGGGCGTGCGAAGCCAGCAGGTCGTCTTGATCCATCAAGGCGACGAACTCACCTTGAACGAGCGATAACGCAGAATTGGAGGCAGCCGAAATGTTGCCGTTAACAGTTCGCCGGACCAGTTTGATTCGGGGATCTCGCGTCGACGCTTCCAGCAAGGCTTGTACCTGGCGGTCTGGCGATGCATCGTCGGCAATGCACAGCTCCCAATTGGGGTACAGTTGCTCGCGAACGCTTTCAATTGCTGCACGGAGAGCCCATGTCGGCGGGTTATAAACCGGCATAACGACGGACAGTAGGGGCTTATATCGCAACACGTCTAGATGACGACGGATCGCGTCGATATCGGACGGCGTCAGCGTGTCGTATTGTTGCACCCAGCTCTGGTATCGCCGATTCTGGAGTTGGTTCGTAACCTTGAATAGACGTTTGAGCAGCGAGCGCATCCAGTTGGGCAGCCGACGCGCGCGCGACCTCAAATACTCGAGGTGGTCATCTGAAGCGAGTTTGTCGAACACTGTCTTGCTGGCTCTCTATGCTGGATCCAATGTTCCAGTGTCAGCTGTGGCCGTCGGCGACGCCGACGATGTAGCGCGCGTAGTCACCTTTTCCCAACGTTCCGGCTAGCCGCATCAACTGGTCGCGATCAATGAACCCCTGTCCGAAGGCAATCTCCTCCGGGCACGCAATTCTGAATCCCTGACGTCGCTCAAGCACGGAAACAAATTCTGCGGCCGTGAGCAGGCTGTCGGGAGTTCCGGCGTCAAGCCACGTGAAGCCGCGACTCATGCGCTCGACGGCAAGCTGTTCCCGATCGAGGTACGCCCTATTCAGATCGGTGATCTCTAGCTCGCCCCTAACCGAAGGCCGTATATCTGCTGCCAGATGGACAACCTGCGGGTCGTAGAAATAAAGTCCCGTCACGGCAAAGTTGGACTTTGGTTGTCTTGGCTTCTCCTCAAGAGAATTGGCCTTACCGCTCTCATTAAAAGTGATGACCCCGTAACGCTCAGGATCCGAAACCTGATAGGCGAACACCGTGGCGCCGTTTGTGCGTGAGCGTGCGTTGGCAAGCAGCGCGGGAAGGCCGTGCCCGAAGAAAATGTTATCGCCGAGGATAAGCGCTGAATTGTGCCCTTCCACGAACGTCGCACCAATAATAAAGGCTTGCGCCAGCCCCTCAGGCTTTGGCTGCGTCATATACGACAGTGACAGCCCCCATTGATTTCCATCTCCAAGAAGGGACTGAAACAACGGAAGGTCGTGGGGTGTTGCGATGATCAAAATGTCTCGAATACCTGCGAGCATCAGGGTTGTAAGGGGGTAGTAGATCATCGGCTTGTCGTAGACCGGCAGAAGCTGCTTGGATGTCACTGCCGTCATTGGATAAAGGCGTGTACCGTTGCCCCCGGCAAGGATGATTCCCTTCATAGTTCTTTCCCCTCATGCGAAATGCGGTCCAAGCAGGCCGAGATGGATGATGGTGTCGGTGGCAAGCTGATCTCGAAAAGTGAGCGCAATCTTTCAGTCGACAGCTGTGAATTGGCAGGCCGTACGGCTGCAGTCGGATATTGCGCGGACGAAATGGTTTCGACTGCGGCCGATGGACCCGCTCGTTTCGCGCTTTCGCGAAAAATCAGACCGGCAAATTCATGCCACGTCATAGCGTCTAACCCGGCGAGGTGGGTAATCCCGCTATATTGCTGCTGCCATTGTCTCAACCGTCTGGCCATTGAGACGATCGAGGCGGCGATGTCGGGTGCATAGGTCGGGCAGCCCCGTTGATCGCCCACCACGCGAACGCACTCTCGTTCCGCGCCGACCTTCAGCATAGTGCGAACGAAATTGTGCCCAAACGGCGCATAAACCCAAGACGTCCTCAAGATCACGTGGCGGGGATTGGCCGCGGCGACAGCAAGTTCGCCCTCCAGTTTGGAGCGTCCGTAAACGCCTTGCGGATTAGGTTGGTCCGTCTCTCCGTAAGCGCCCGGCTTTTTCCCGTCGAAAACGTAATCAGTGGAGAGATGAATGATGGTCGCACCAACCGCGTTTGCCGCCTTCGCGACCTCGCCGGCCGCGTCGCGGTTTATGGCATAGGCTAGATCGGATTCTGTTTCCGCCCGATCAACAGCTGTGTAGGCAGCCGGATTGATCACGATATCCGGCCTGAATGACATAATTGCACTGGCCACGGTTTTGGGCCGCGTGAGATCGAACTCGGGCCGCGCCGCAAAACCAAAGACCGCGTCACTCGCGGACGCAGCCAACTCTCTGAGGGACCTTGATACTTGTCCCTTCGTCCCGATCACGTAGAGGCGCACGATGCTCACCCTCTTACGAGACCGAGACGTTCGCCGGCATATATCTTCTCTCTTAAGGGCTGCCACCAATGTTCGTTTAGCAGGTACCAACGGACCGTTTTCGCGAGTCCGGCTTCAAATGTTTCTTGCGCCTGCCAACCCAGCTCATTTTCGAGCTTTGAGGCGTCGATAGCATAGCGGCGGTCATGACCCGGCCGGTCCGGCACAAATTGGATGAGCTCGTGATGCGACTGGTCAGTTGGCCGCAGTATGTCCATCCACGAGCAAACTTGGCGCACCACATCGATGTTCTGGCGCTCATTTCTGCCGCCGATATTGTAGGTCTCGCCTGGTCGTCCGCTCTTCAAAATGAGGCCCAGCGCGCGCGCATGGTCTTCCACATGGAGCCAATCGCGAACATTCGAGCCGGTCCCGTATACCGGAAGCGGCTGGCGATTCAGGGCATTAAGGATCATCAATGGGATGAGCTTTTCCGGGAAATGATAAGGGCCGTAATTGTTCGAACAATTGGAAACGATCACCGGCAAGCCATACGTGCGATGCCAGGCCTTCGCGAGATGATCTGATGCGGCCTTGGTTGCGGAGTAAGGAGAGCTTGGATCGTACGGCGTAGCTTCCGTGAATAGTCCGCGCGTTCCGAGCGAGCCATAGACTTCATCAGTCGATACGTGGACAAAACGAAAGTCTGGCACGTTTTGAGATGAGAAGTGCCGCCGGGCAGCTTCGAGCAAGGCGAAGGTTCCGACCACATTGGTTTGCACAAAGACATCAGATCCTGAAATCGATCGATCAACGTGGCTCTCAGCGGCCAAGTGAATTACGCCATCGGGGTGATATTTCGAGAACAGGGCGTTGACGGCCTCGACATCGCAGATGTCCCGCTGCTCAAAATGATAGCGCGGATTGTTGGCAATGGGTGCCAACGACGCCAAGTTCCCCGCATAGGTTAGCTTGTCCACCACGACCACTTCGTAGCCGAGCTCTAAAACGAAATGACGGCAAACCGCCGACCCGATGAAGCCGGCGCCACCCGATACCAGAATGCGCATTCAATTGCTCAAGCTTCGGTAGCTGAAAGGCGGGGTTGGGCCAGCCCGTCTTGGCTGCCGTTGTCCTTTGACAAAGGAGATCACTGCGCGGAATCCTGCAATCAACCTCGAATGCGAGATCTCGAGCGATGGCGCGATCGCACCAAAGTGAATAGTTCGTCGGTTACCTTGCATATGCCGGCCGTGGGTGTCGATTTCCGTACACATGCGGGAAGCTTTAAAGGAGTGCCAGTCCCATTTGAGACAGGCGAGCCCCTCATTTATCGCGCTCACCTTTCGCCGAAGGTCGGCCGCTCGGCCTATCGGAAAAAGTTCTCTGGCCGAGATGAAGTGTGCGAGTTGGCGTTGTCCAAGGTCTACGCTCTTAGGTGCGGCTCAAACGCGTCACGATCTTGAACGGCGTCATCCGAGAAGGTGCCTGCTCATTGAAGTGCCCGATTGTTGCGCGAGCGACGCCGAATATCGGCTTTATGGCAGCCCATTCAAAATCGGTGAGTCCATAACGTATGATTCGAGCGCCCAGTTTGGGGGGGGAATCACCAGCGCGCGGCCAAAAGCAACACTCCGGCCCGGCCCCGTGCTGCTTGCGGGCGCGCGCACCGACGTGATCCCCGTGTCTGGACGGTCAATCAGGGAGTGGCGGTGCAAGCGGCCGGGGGAGCAACGCGCTCCGAGCTAGAGGGCGTGTGGGAAATGGCAATGCGCCGCTGGCCTAGCGAAGGATCTTCCTGACCCATCCCAAATGGGACGCGCGGGGAGTTTATTCCACTGCTATGTGCCTCGCCGGGATTCCTAATCTGGCGTGTGGCCTCGCTGCGCCGATCGACGATAATCCCGTTGAGCGATTGGCAGGAGCGCGCAGCTGGATGCGTCGACGTCCGCGACCCGAGAATGACAACACCTGCTCTGAAATGGGCTTTATCGTTTGGCCGTCGATCGTTCGACTGACATCACGCTCGGGCTCGACAACAGGGCTATCAAGAACACCGAAGTCCGTCAGCTCCTCGTCGATTTTCCATCGCGAACCACACTGGATCATCATCCGCGCCTCGTCGACCCAGGAAGAGCTGCCACTCTGAGTTTCCGGGTTGGGAGATTGTAGAGCGGTTAGCTGGAATTTGGCGGTGATGAAAATTGTAATCGCCTCTTAGCGCTTCCTTCCAAAAAAACAGTCGGCCCGATCACGACATGGCGATCGATCCGCTTCATAGGCCTCAGCGCGAGCGCAGCCGCCCGCTTGGGACACGGTACTCAATATGCAGATAATGTCAGCTGTTCTACTTTATTCTCGGCGATTTGTGACGGAAGCGTCGCTCGCCTGCACAACGTGGAGCGGCCCAGAAGTAGGCCGCGCAGACAGTTTGAGGCTCCGGAATGTTGACATCGTCGTGCTTGCGCTTGTGGCCGGACTACCTTGGTCGACCAGCCTAACCAGTATACTTGGAATCGTCCTCTTCTTTGGCATTTTGACAACGATCCGCTCCGAGCGGATGCTCTCTACGATCAGTCGTCCCGCTGGCGCCCTGCCGCTGGCTCTCGTATTGCTAGCGGCGATAGGGGTCATCTGGGCCAACGAAGTACCCTGGCCAGAACGGCTCAGTGCTTTGGGGAAAATGACCAAGCTACTGCTGCTCCCGCTCCTGTTGTTCCACTTCCAATCCAGTCCGCGCGCTAAATGGGTGTTCGCGACCTTCGTAGTCTCGAACATGATTCTGCTAATCTACTCGTTCGTTGCATCGACGATGCCGGAATTGGCGATTGTTCAAAGAGCCGGTGGCTTCGGCGTTCCCGTGAGAAATTACATTGACCAAAGCCAGGGGTTTTCGCTTGTTGCCGTGGCTTTGGCAGGCCTTGCATTTGAGGCGGCGTCTCAGCAGAAGCGCTATTGGGGTGCGGCGCTGGGTGTGGTCAGCGTCATGTTCTTTGCTAACCTTGCCTTTATCAACGTCGCTCGAACGGCGTTTTTCTATTTGCCGATCATGCTGGTTCTCCTGGCCATACGTTACTCAAGCCAACGAACTGCGTTGGTCGCCGTCATCGGTGTCTGCATCTTATGCGGAGCGTTGTGGCAGGCATCTCCCAATCTGCAACGAAAAGTCTCTGCGATTTTCACAGAATTGGCTGCGTTCCAGCCAAATGCCCATATTGGAGAGAAAGAACCTTCGGCAGCTGAAAGGCTCGAATTTTGGCGCAAGTCAATTCAGTTCATCGAAAGAGCTCCGGTCCTGGGCCATGGGACTGGTTCGATCCGACATCTTTTCGGGCAAGAGTCGATCGGGCGAACTGGAATATCGGCCCTCGTTGTAAGCAATCCTCACAATCAGACGCTTGCTGCCGCGGTTCAATGGGGCAGCATCGGTATCGTTGTTGTCTGGGCGATGTGGATATCGCAGGTGCAGCTGTTCTGCAGCAGGGCCCTTGTTGCCTGGATCGGAATGCTTGCGGCAGTGCAGAATATTGCGAGCTCGGTTTTCAATTCGCACCTGATGGACGCGTACGAAGGCTGGCTTTACGTATTGGCGGTTGGGATTGCTGGCGGAGAACTGTTGCGGACCGAGGGGCGTAAGCGGGCCCGGCTGGAGTCCGCCATCGCGCCTGCTTCGCGCTAAGTAGGGCAAAAGCTATCCGCATCCGCGTCACGCCCAAAGATCTCTACGATTTTGGGACGTTCCGGCGCGGACCCGTTCATTTCAAAAATGCTTTGGTGGAAGGCTTTTCAACATGGCTTCGGCGCGATGGCCTGCGCAACGGTGGCCTGGCGCGCGGCGAAACCGCGCATCTTCGCCCTAGCGATAATTGAGGGCGCACAGCGCGCGGATCGGTTGTCGTCACCATCAACGACCGTGGCCCCTTGGTGTGCGGCCGCGTATTGCGCCTGGCGCGCGCGCCGGCCGCACAACTCGGCTTCGTCGGATCTGGTGTGGCGCGGGTTGGGGCCGCAGTCATCGAATGAATTTCTGCGCTCGGTTGGCATTCGTGAACGCCGACTATGCAACACGTCCTGTGCAAAAGCGATTTTGCGAACCGCGCTGCCAAATGCGCTCAGCCCTGCAGCTCAAGTTTACATCTGCAGGACGTCGCGCGCTTCGTACGCCAGGTCGCAATCAAGCCCGCTGAATGCGACCCCGTCGATCGGCCATGCTGGCGCCCCGTCGCCTCTCAAAGGCCGGCCGCTTCCAACGCCGTCTTGAACATCGAGTCGATGGGATTGGAATCGCTAAACGACCGAAAGCCGGGTTGAAACATCGACCTATCCGTCGGTCTCGATAAGGCAGGCTGCCCTGTCTGCAAGGGCCCAGCCCATGCCGGGTCGCAACCCATCCTTCCCTCTCGGCCGCTTCAAACAGGCGCCGCCCATGGTTCGCGTTACCATTCATTGATCCAGATTCGCATTTCGCCTTCGCCACGGTTGGCCCAGCTGAACCACGGAATGAATGTCAACCGCTGCGATTGCCGCTGTCCAGGCACTTTATCATAGTGATAAAGCGGTGCTTCCTCAGAGTGTCTATGCTGCAAACGAAAGCCCTCAGCCTGCAGCAAAAACTTGCCGGCGAGAAGACCAGTGCCTTCGCTAAGCGAAAACCGGCTATCTTCATCAAGCCAAACATTGTGGAGCTCCGGCCCGTTGTCGACTTCTTCCAGACAATAAACCAGAGGACCCCGCTGAATAGCCACTTTGCCGGCCAAGTGGCGAAGTTGCGGATGACCATACACGCGGCGTACCGGCATCGGCAGCAGCAATTTGAGGCGATCGCCCTGTTGCCACGTGCGGTGAATGTGCAAATAGCCTTTGCGCGACTCGCAATTGACGACCTCGCCGTTCAGCCTGGCCTCCGGCGCCGTGCACCATTCCGGCAGTCGCAGGGCGATCGTGTGCGTGATTGGCTGGTCCGATTCTACGAAGATCTCTACACAGTCCTCCCAGGGATAGTTGCCGCTCACGCGCAGGCGCAGCGTATGTTCTCCGACCGGCAGCGCCAGGCTGTTACCAATGTAGAGATTGACATAGAGCGCGTCGGGACGTGCCGTATAGATGTAATGGCCAATTGATGTGAAAAGGCGCGCAATGTTCGGCGGACAGCAGGCGCAGCCAAACCAGGGCTGTCGCACCGGTGTGACATGACTGTAGATGCGGTTGGACCGCAGCGTTTTGGGATGAACTTCGAGTGGATTGACATAGAAAAAGTGGCGTCCATCCAAGGCGATACTGCCCAGAACAGTGTTATAGAGCGCGCGCTCCATCACATCGGCATAGTGACTGTCCGCTTCCATCTCGAGCATCCGGCGGGCGAACATTATCAGGCCAATCGATGCGCAGCTTTCCGCGTACACAGTATCATTCGGCAGATCGTAGTCGCTACTGAACGCTTCGCCGGCACTTTGCGAACCGATACCGCCGGTCACATAGATCTGCCGCTGCACCATGTTTTGCCATAGCCGCAGGCAAGCTTGGCGTTGCTGCTCGTTCTGAAGTAAACGCGCCAGATGGGCAACCCCAGTCATGAGGTATACAAAGCGAACCGCGTGACCTGTTGCGGTTCGCTGCTCCGAGACCGGCAAGTGCGCCTGGCTATAGGCTTTATCTTTCACCACCAGGGGCGTGGCGTGTGATTTGCGGTGACGGGATCGCTTCTCATACTCTATGTCATAGAAGTGCGGCTCGGTGCCGCGTTGCTCCACGAAATAATTGGCGAGTGTGAGATATCGGCGCTCCTGGGTCACTTCGTAGAGGCGTGCCAATGCAAGTTCGATTTCCGGATGAGCATCATAGCCGTGTAACTGATGGCGCTCTGGCCCAAAATCCGCGGCGATACGGTCGGCTAGCCTGCAGACGACCTCCAGCAACCGCCGTTTTCCAGTAGCCAGAAAGAAAGCGACGCCAGCTTCAATCAAATGGCCGGCGCAGTAAAGCTCGTGGCATTCGCTTAAGTTGCTCCAGCGCTCCCCAGGTGCCTTTACCGTAAAGTAAGTGTTCAGATAACCGTCGCCGCACTGCGCGGCCGCAATCAGTTCAATCAGGTCATCGGCGGTTTTCTCCAGTTCTGGATTGGAGGTTTGGCACAGCGACCAGGCGACCGCTTCCAGCCATTTCGCGACATCACTGTCCTGAAAAACTGTACCGCAGAACTCGCCCTTTGCTCGGTTGGCGGCGATCCGAAAGTTCTCTATCGCATGGCTCGGTGTGACTTCTGGAATACGATCGTTCAGCGCCTCCCACTGATAAGGAATCGACACGTCCCTCACCAATTGCTGGCATTTTCCAATAAGCGGATCCGTGATCGTTAAGTCATGGAGATTGACTTCCGTAACCGTCGGCCGATTCATCTGCCTCTCTTTCGTGTTGGATGCACGGGCTCATAGGTCACGAAAGCCTGTGCGAGATCGTTGTTGAGATATCCGAGGCGCGAATTGGTGGCCCCAGCACGTCCTGCCCGCTTTGGTCAGCTCATTTCGCGTTCGTCGGAACCGCGGCGTGACGAGCGATTGAAGTGTCTCTTTGGTCATGCAATCTGAACCAGCGGCGGAGAGTGAACTCACCTTCATCGAACAGAATGGGACGTTCTATGACGCTCGACGCGAACGACATTGTCGATCTCCGTACATCGTGCTGACCAGCACGCTCAAACAGTCAAGACAGCAATTTCCGTGCCGGAACGGGCGCAGATTGTCCGCAACAATCACCTCGTCGGCGTCCAGCAGTCCATATCGGGTTCAATGTGGATTCTGTGCGCCACCTTTGGCGCGGATAGATTTTCGCTCCGCCTTGCTGATGCTCGAGTTCCGGCGGGACACCCCGCGCTTCGTGGTTCTGGCCGCAGTCGAGAGCCTACGATCGCGTGGCTGCCTACAGCATGACCTTCGAATGCAAGCAGGGCACGCGTGAATCGCTACACCGCCTTCATGAAGGCGCTTGAGCAGCTTCGCGTCCATCGCCCATCAGACCATGGGGCGCTGGCGTTGCAGACCAGGACATCGCCGCTCCGAAACCCCAAATGGTCTTCGGTGACGTAGGCGATCGCTGGTTGGCGTACAGCCGCGCTCTGCGCGAGCTTCTCGGGAATCTCGACGCGCGTCAGATTGGAGCTTCAGCCTGTAGCTCTCCATTCAGATGCGGCCCCGTAGAGCTCCGTTGTGTCGAACTTGGAGGAAGCGATTTACCCCTCGCGCCAGCCGCTACTTCGCAGGTTCGGGTCGGCGCCGCGACGAGTCCGTGATCAGGCCGGTCTCGGAATCGATGATCCCGACGACCTTGATCTGGGTGAATTCGAGCACGGCGCTCCCGTCGTGGAGGACGCTGGGCTTGCGTCCCTCGACGATGCGCAGGTTGGGGCGTGGGCGGTGATCGATCATTGGGTCATTATAGAACATAACAAGAACAAAAGCAAGCGGGTCGGATCCGATATGGGATCCGACGTTTTCGGGGCACAGTTTCGGATTTCGGCGGCCGGGGCGGTCCGCCCACCAGGCTGTAGCCCAGGCACAGCGTTACGTCGCCGATGGCTACAACGTAGTGGTTGATCTCGATCTGGAAAGATTTTTCGACCGAGTTAACCCAACTTGCGCAGTTGGAGATCAGTTTTGGTGATTTCACAAGAATCGGCGTGAGTCGGATCAATGGGTTAGTCGTCGCGGAAGGCTCATTTGAGAGTGTA
>NZ_JBANBA010000082.1:0-43466 GCF_059803475.1 Bradyrhizobium sp. UFLA05-89
CGAGGGCATTTGGCTCGTCAGCTTCATGCACTATGATCTCGGATATTTCGACCTGGAGCAGAGAACCTTGCAACCCCAAATCCCCGCCCGCGTAACGCAGCTTCGATGCTTTCTGTGACGGCGCAGCACTATTTCCGTCTCGTTCTCATCTGGATTCACCCTTTCGGGGAATTGCGACTTGGAATCGCGCGGCGTCGAATTGGCGCAAGCTGTCCGATCGCTCACCAGCTCCACCAACGGGAGACGAGACATCATGAGCCAAGCCCCCTACGAGAGTTTTGAAGGCCAGCCGAACCTGGAGCGCCGCCGTCTCCTGGGCATCGCCCTCGCAGGCGTCGCCGGGGCGGTCCTGCCGGCAGCGTCGAGCGCGGCCGTCGCTGGGCCGTCCGAAAAGGTCGATGTCGACGACATTGCCTACCTGACGGCCGGTGAGGTGCTCGCGAGATTCAAGGCCAAGACGCTATCGCCGGTCGAACTGTTGCGGGCGCAGATCAAACAGGTCGAAGCGTGGGAGCCGACGCTCAAGGCAACGACGTACACCTATTTCGACGAGGCGCTGGAGCAGGCACGGATTGCGGAGCGCAAGTACGGGCGCGGTGAACCGGTCCGCCCGCTGGAAGGCATCACGCTTGCCATCAAGGACTATCACTCTGTCAAGGGCAAGATCACCACCTACGGCTCGCGGCTCTACAAGGATTTCGTTCCGGACCAATCCGCGCCGACTGTGGAGCGCCTTCTCGACGCCGGGGCGATCTTGCACTGCCGCACGACGACACCGGAGTTCGCGCATTCAGGTGTGACGGCATCCTTGCTTTGGGGCGTCACGCACAACCCGTGGAATCCTGCCTATACCCCTGGCGGCTCGACGGGCGGAGGCGGCGCGGCCCTGGCCGCCGGCTACACGACCTTGTCGGACGGCACGGATGGTGGCGGGTCTATTCGCATCCCGGCTGCGATGAACGGCGTGTTCGGCTACAAGCCGCCATGGGGACGCAACCCCGACGACCGCGAGCACCCGAATGAATGGCTGATCCACTATGGCGAACTGGCCCGCAGCGTCGGCGATTGCGCTCTGATGCAGAACGTCACGTCCGGCCAGCATCCGGCCGACATGTCGTCCCTGCGGGACAAGGTGGTCATTCCGCCGACCTTCGACGGCATCGCCGGCATGAAGATCGCGCTGTCGATGGACCTGGGCTATTTCGCGGTCGATCCCGAGGTCGAGAAGAACACACGCAATGCCGTGTCGGTTTTGCGTTCGCTCGGCGCCGTGGTCGATGAAGTCGACATCGGCTGGACCAAGGAAATCGAAGAGACATGGAACACCCGGTGGCAAGGCGTGTTCTACGCGCTGGCGGGCAGTCTTCTGACCAAGTCCAGCAACGACGTGGACCCGTACGTCATCAGGATTCTCGAAGAGGGCAAGAAGCTCGACGTCACGAAGTTCTACAACCTGAATACCGTGCGGCAGAAGATGTACGCATCGATGACGAAGATCTTCGAGACCCACGACGCGCTGATCTGCCCGACGACGGCAACGACGAAGATCGTCGCAGGGCGAAGCAGCGAAGAGCCGCTCACTATCAACGGGAAGTCGGTGAACCCCTTTATCGGCTGGTTCATGACGTATCCCTTCAATCTGGTCGGGACCCTTCCCGTGATGTCGGTGCCCACCGGTTTCGATGCTGAAACACGTGTGCCCACCGGGATGCAGATTGTCGGTCCAGCCTATGACGACCTGAGGGTGTTCCGCATCGCGTCCGCGTTCGAAGGCGCGACGCACCCCTGGCAGCGTCGGCGACCGAAACTGGCCGCCTAGCGTGGCTTGACACCTGCGGGCCGCAGGAGGACCATTATGGGCCATGATGAGAGATGGACCTTGATGTCTCTCCCAGCAGCTCACACATTTCCCACCGCCGACCGCGAAGCTCTGATGGGACGCTTCGCGGCCGACCTCGAACAAGCGGGTGACCTCGAGTCCGCCTTGGATGCGTTGCACCAAACTCTGTCGGGCCTTGGTTTTTCCTCCTTCGCCTATGGCATGGCCAGCACGCCCAGAGCGAAAGACGGCACCTTCGCGTCACCCGTCGTGAAGACGCGAGCCTTTCCAAATCGATGGGACCGGCACTGGAGCCACCTTTGCGACCCCTACTACCGGTTTTGCTTCACGACGACCTTGCCCCTGAGGTGGGTCGACGTTCAAGCCCACGAGCGCCTGAGCGCTGGCGAGCGGGCGTGCGTGGACCACCTGAACGACAAGAGCCTGCACTACGGCATCACGGTGCCGATGCACATGCCGAACGGATCATTTGCGTTCGTCAGCGCGATTTCGGAAAGCGCGACCAAATACGAGACCGGTACTTCACCGACGGTCGTCAATGCGCTGTTCGCTTTGTGTCATCAATTCCAGAACACCGCTCTTCGGCGATGGTTGTGGAACCAAGCCGCCGATCCCAAGACTTGGCTCAGCGCGCGCGAGAAGGAGTGCCTGTCCCTCGCCGCGCAAGGGAAGACCTCGGACGACATCGCCCTGATCCTCGGCTTGTCCTGCGAGACGGTACGTTCGCACATGAAGCGTGCGATCCTGCACCTCAACGCATCGAACAGGCCGCACGCGATAGCGAAGGCGATCCAGCTTCGGCTCATCGACATGCCGTTCGCCTAGAACGACTTGTTCAACCTACGGCGCACTCCACGCGCAAGAGTGCAGTCGCCGCTCGCGCGCGCTGCTTTGCAATGTCTTGCCATGGAGCAAGGCGAAGGCTGGACGCGAACCAGGCTGGTGACGCTGCTCGGCACAATGAGGCGGGGCGCTTCTGGTGCGATGGCCAACTGCCTGTGAAATGAAAATCCGCTAAGTGTTTGATTTGCTAGTGGGCCCGGCAGCCGCCATACGAAGCTCCTTTTCTTGAGAAATTTCATGGTTTATCAAGATTTAGATTTAGCGAGTACCAACAAAAATACCAACAAAGTTGTCAAGGGGAATAAGATCAGTCCGGCGCCCCTACGCGCAGTTGCCAGTCGCGCTCTGGTCGTCCATCGCGTCCTATCGAACTATGAAGGTAGGTCGATCGCTACGGTTCAAAGTGATCGGAATTTGCTCTAGCGAGGGCCGTGATCAACCGGGCCCGGATCCGATCCGCTCAGGTGCCTGAGCCGTGCCAGAAACGCGGCGAGGTCGGTAGCGTAAAACAATGTCTTCTTGCCGAACTTGACTCGTTTGAGGTCACCTCGTTTGACCGCGGCGTACAGCGCAGTGCGGCCGATACTGAGCAACTCAAGTGTCTCGTCGACCGCGTACGCCACTTTCGTAAAACCGAGGGCCGAGGGATCGATCGGATCAACTCCAGCGCTCTTATCGTCGTCCACTCTCGACATCGCCTTTTTCGTCGAAACGTAGTCATGGGATTTGCGAGGGTGATGGGCGGCATGGGACGCTCCTCCCGAACCGGTCATGGACTCCCATGACCGGAGCCCGCACTTCGCAAGCGCGAGCTTTGTTTGGGCTGACGCTTTGGGCGCGGCTGCGTCGGCGGCATAAGTCAATTTCCCGATATCTGGGCGTGGTGCTATCGAATTGGCAATTCGCCTGTCGCTTTCCCGATATGTGGAATGAGGCCTTCTGGATCGTTGTACCCGCCATCGGCGTCACGGGGTTAATGGCCTCAATAGTGCTGCTGCTTGGAAGATAAGGAGAACCGCCGTCCAGGCGCGATGCGGCGCCAGCTCGTGGCGCTCCGCTTGCAGAAATTATATAGGTATTTCAATCATATATGAGTTCGTGGTTTTGTTCTGAATGGCGCGCCAGCAATCTCAGGCACTTAGGTTGCCATCAACCGCGTTCGTTGAATAATCGTTGAATAAGACGCTGGTGAACAGCGGCGAACGTTTCCGGAATTTGTTCCCGATATTGACAGACCAGCCTCGGCGCGACGCCTCACTCTAGCTGGCGCATTCGCGAAAAATTTCCGCGTCGCCCTTGGTGTCCGGAAATATTCAAACTGCCGCTAACATGTGGTGGCGTCGGCATACGGCAGTGAGAACGCAATCAGCTTCTTGTGCTCGTCGGAAGCTGCCGTGATCGCGCGTTCGAGTTGAGGCAGGCCTATTGCAAGTGTCGATCTTTTGACGCCGCTTGGACGGACCTCGAAGCACTCACTTGTCAGCACCCAAGCGGCACCGGTAGCCGGCGCTCTATACTGTGACGCCCGATTTAACCAGCTTCCGATCTCAGTCGCGAGACGCGGACGGTTTCGCGGTTCATCCGCTAATGATTCCCACAATATGGGTCACGGGGGGTTGAATCCCATGAGTTTTTGGTCTGGCGAGTCAACGAACGACATGAAATAAAGAACAAAATCAGTATGATGGTGCGCATCAATCCTGAGATGTGGAGCAGAGACCGCTTCCTTCTTTCGGTCTGCGCATTTCGCTCTTGACGCTTTTCCCATATTATGGGAAGAAACCGACAAAAGGGGAGGAGCAACGGTGGCGTATATGCCGCAGGCAGAGATTGCGTATTGCGTGGCCGCAACCCGGCACGCGACGGCCCCTGTGGGGCATTCGCGATGAGCTACACCTTCGATTTTTCGTCGGTCCTGACGTACTGGCCTCTGCTTTTGCGAGGCGCTTGGGCGACGCTTGTTTTGACCTTCTGGGCCACCATCGCCGGGTTCCTGGTCGGCACCCTCTGCGCAGTTGCCAGAACGAGCGGACCGCAGTGGCTGAAGGCAATCGTCGGTGGCTACGTCGAAGTGATCCGCAACACGCCGCTGCTGATTCAGAGCTACTTTCTGATTTTCGGACTTGCGAGTGCAGGCCTGAAACTTCCGATCATGGTGGGAGCAGTGGTCGCGCTCGTCGTTAACGTCGGCGCCTACACGACCGAAGTCATGCGGGCGGGCATTGAATCCATCAAGCCAGGTCAGATCGAAGCTGCCGAGTGTATCGGCTTGTCACGCTCCCAGATATTTTTGCACGTCATTCTCCGTCCGGCGATGGAGCGGGTCTATCCTAGTCTCACGAGCCTCTACGTGCTGCTCATGCTCGGTTCTAGCGTTCTGTCGGCGGTAGGTGTCGAAGAGCTCTTCGGTATCTCCAACCGGGTCCAGAGCGAAACCTACCGAAATTTCGAAGTCTTCGTCGTACTCGGGGCCCTTTATTTGGCGCTCACCGGCCTGCTGCGACTCGGTTTTCACGTGCTCGGTCTGGCGATCTTCACCCGTCGCCGCAAACTGGGCACGCCTTTGTAAGGGGATCGGCAAATGAACACTCAGTTTCTGATCTTTCTGGCGAAAGGCCTTCTCGGGACCGTCATCCTGAGCGCTCTGACGTTTCTGTTCGGCGGAATCGTTGGCTTCATCTTGAGCTTGGCGCGAATTTCACCGGTACGAACGATCTCAACGCTGGCTGGCGTCTACACGCAGTCCGTGCAGGGCATTCCGTTGCTGGTGTTGATGGGCTTCTGCTACTTCGGCCCGAACCTGCTGGGTTTTGACTCAGCGCCCCCCTTGGTCGCTGCGACACTCGCAATGACCATCTTCGCGAGCTCGTATCTCGGCGAGATCTGGTACGGCTGCCTGCTGTCTGTTCCGAAGGCTCAGTGGGAGGCCGCCGAATGCATTGGCCTGACGCGCTGGCAGCGGATGAGCCGCGTCATCCTGCCCCAAGCCGTGAGAATAGCGACGCCGCCGACCGTGGGCTTTCTCGTCATCATCGTCAAGAACACCTCGGTGTCCTCGCTGGTCGTCGGCTACGCGGAACTCTCCTACAACGCCAAGGTCATCAACAATTCGGTGTTCGAGCCGTTCTTGTACTTCGGGCTCGCCGGGCTTCTGTATTTTCTCATCTGCTATCCGCTGTCTCTGAAATCACGTGCCTTGGAGAAGAGACTCAATGTCGCCAATCGTTGAACTCAGGAATGTCGAGAAATCGTTCGGCGGGCTTCAGGTCCTGAAGGGTGTGACCTTCGGGGTGGAGCGGGGCGAAGTCGTCGCCGTCATTGGGCAGTCGGGGTCTGGAAAATCGACCGCGCTGCGTTGTATGAACCGCCTGGAAAAGATCAACGGCGGCGAGTTGATCGTCTGCGGACATGCCTTGCAGGATCCCGCCGTCGATCTCGGTCAGCTCCGGCGCGACGTCGGGATCGTATTCCAGAGCTACAACCTGTTTCCCCACCTGACGGTGGAGGAAAACGTCACCCTGGGACCGCGCCTCGTCAAACGCCTTTCGAAAAGCGAGGCGAAGGAAATTGCGGCCTCGGTCATCGCGAAAGTCGGTCTGTCCGAGAAACTCGGCTCTTATCCGGAGCAGCTCTCCGGTGGCCAGCAACAGCGCGTGGCTATCGCACGCAGCCTCGCCATGCAGCCGAAGCTCATGCTGTTCGACGAAGTGACATCGGCCCTCGATCCGAAGCTCACCGGCGAAGTCCTTCGTGTCATGGAAAGTCTTGCACGTGAAGGCATGACAATGGTTCTCGTCACTCACGAGATGCAATTCGCGCGCAACGTGGCGAACAAGGTGGTCTACATGCGCGACGGGCGTGTCCACGAGATGGGCGGTCCAGACATACTGAAACAGCCGGCCACGTCCGAACTTGCGGAATTCATCGATCACGATCTCTGAGGGAACTTTGTTCGCCATTTAAAAAGGGAGGAAAAATTGAAAATCAGCAGACGTCTTGTTACCGCAGCCTTCTTCGTGCTTCCGCTTTTGGCTAGCGTCGATGTTGCAAAGGCCGACGCGCTCGAGAGAATAAAAGCCGCAGGCAAGATTCGAGTCGCGATCGATCCGGGGCTGCCGCCGTGGTCCTACAAGGACAGCAATCTCCAGCTTACCGGCTCGGAATATGAAACGGCCAAGCTGCTTGCAAAGGATCTCGGGGTCCAGATGGAGGTGGTGGAGACTAACGGTGCGAATCGCATCCCGCTGTTGCTGACGGGCAAGGCGGACATCGTCGTGGCTGCAATGACGATCACCGAGGAGCGCCAGAAGGTCATCGATTTCTCGCTGCCCTATTCGGGGACGTCGACCGCCGTGTCTGCCCCGGCCAGCATGAACATTTCCAAGATCGAAGATCTGATCGGGAAGAAGGTGGCGGTCGCTCGAGGAACGATCATGGACACCGATCTCTCGAAAGTCGCGCCCGCAGGCGTGGAAATCGTCCGCTTCGATGATGAAGCAACGACCGTCACTGCAATTCTGAGCGGACAGCTGGACATTGTCGCACAATCGGTGAGTCTCAACGAGACGATCAGGAAGCGCAATCCGTCCAGGGTCCTCGAGCCAAAGATCTCACTGCGTACGAACCTGGCCGGCATCGGGATGAAGAAGGGCGAGGATGCGCTTCGCAACTGGATCGACGCGTGGATCAAGAAGAGCATGCAGGATGGCGTCCTCACCGAGGTCTACCAGAAATACCAGGGCATCGAATTGCCGGCGGGAGTCAAGGAAGCGGCCCTGAAGTGATCGAAATCGCGAGCCCGAATGACGGGTGTTCGGCCTCGCGATCATTGCATCTCAGCATTGGCAGTCGAGCAAAATGAAGATTTTGATCATTGGTGCGGCGGGTGAAGTCGGCACGGGCATCAGGCGGGAATTGGCGGGCCATTTCGACTTTCGCCTGCTGGACCTGAGGACGGATGGCTTCTCCGAGGCCGACGATGCGGTGCAAGGCAGCATCGGCGATTTCGAGCTCTTGAAAACCGCCATGTCCGGCGTCGACGGCGTCCTGCATCTCGCGGGCTGCACGAGGGACGCAGCGATCGACCAGCAGATCGAAGGCAATATCCGCGGAGCTTTCAACGTTTTCGAGGCGGCGCGGCAGGTCGGCGTGAAGAGGGTCGTCTTCGCAAGTTCGCATCACGTGGTCGGCTACTACCCGCGCAACCGGCGCATCGGTAGCGATGCGATTCTCCGTCCCGACAGTCGTTACGGTCTCACCAAGGCGTTCGGGGAGCAGGTCGGGGCGCTTTACGCCGACAAATATGGCCTCGAAGTCCTGTGCATCCGCATTGGACGTGCTCATGACAAGCCGGAGGACCGCCGGCGGATGTCCATTTGGGTAAGCTGGAGGGATCTCGCGCAGCTGGTACGCATTGGCTTCGAGCATCCCAGCCTTCACTTCTCGGTCGTCTATGGTGTGTCGAACAACGAACGGACGTTCTTCGACAACAGTGCGGCGTTCCGCCTGGGCTATGAACCGCAGGATAATGCCGAAGCTTTTGCCGAGGAGGTTCTCGCGCAACCGTCTGAAAATCCCGAACTCGTCGGCAGCCACGTCATCGGCGGTCATTTCGCCAACAACGAGTTCGTCGGCCCGATCGGCCGCGTCTTCAAATCGTAGGACAAGGATGAAGATCACTTCGATCGAACCGATCATCGCACGTATCCCGTTCCGCGACGGTGGAACAGGCGTCGGGATCACGCCTCAAAGCTGGAATACGCTCGACATCGTCCTGGTGAAGGTCGAGACCGATATCGGCCTCACCGGGTGGGGAGAGGCTTTCAGCTATTTCTGCTACCGCCCGGTCGCCTATGCCGTGCGCGACATGATCGCTCCGATCCTGGTCGGTCGGACGATCGATGATCCTGCCGCACTCAATCTCGAAATACAGCGCAAGCTTGCGCTGTTCGGCCGCTATGGCATCACCATTTTCGCTCTGTCCGGTGTCGATATCGCCTTGTGGGACTTGAAGGCCAAGGCGGAAGGCATTTCGCTTGCCGCGCTTTTGTCTGACCGCCCGAAGCTGACGATCGATGCCTATGCCAGCCTCGTCCGCTACGGCGACAGCGCGTTGGTCTCCCGCTTCTCTGAAAAAGCCTGTAAGGAAGGGTACGGGACACTCAAGCTTCATGAAGTGACCATTTCGGAGATAGGGGCCGCCCGCGCGGCGATCGATCCGGCCATGCGCTTGACGGTCGACGTCAACTGCACGTGGACGACCGATCAGGCCAATGAATACCTGCCCGAGTTGAAATCCCTCGACACGCTCTGGCTGGAGGAGCCGATCTTCCCGCCGGAAGACTATGCGACGATGAAGTCGCTGCAATCGCACGGCGTCGGCCTCTCGGCCGGCGAAAATGCCTGCACGGCCGTCGAGTTTTCGCGCCTGATCGAAGTCGTCGATTACCCGCAACCGAGCGTGACGAAAGTAGGCGGCGTCAGTGAGTTCAGGAAGGTCGCCGATGCGGCGGCGATCCGCCGAAAAACGATCATGCCGCACTCACCCTATTTCGGACCGGGATATCACGCCACAATCCAGCTCACAGCAGCAACGGCCAATGCCGGCCTGTTTGAGTTTCTCTACGTCGAGCCTGAGGCCTGGATCGGCAAGGAGACGCCGTTGCCCGAGCGGGGAAAGATCGTCGTGCCGGAGGTCGTCGGGATAGGCTTCTCGCCCGATCTCGATGTATTGGAGAAGTACCGGGTCGCGCTATGATCGTCATGTTCGAAGACAGGATTGGCGACATTCCGGCGATCCATGCTGCCCCGCAGGCTGCTGTCGATCGCCCTCTGCCGACGGTCTTCTTCTTTCACGGATACCGGAATTCAAAGGAGACGATCGCCTTCTTCGCCTACATGCTGGCAATGAAGGGGATGAGGGCGATTCTGCCGGAAGCGGATCTCCATGGAGCTCGTTTCGATGGTGACGACACGTTCCGGCTGACGCAGTTCTGGGAGCTTCTCAAGCGGAATATCGACGAACTCGATGTTTATCGCCGGCATTACGCTGATCGGGGATTGATCGCCGAAGATCGCGTCGGCGTGGCGGGGACTTCCATGGGTGGGTTCGTTACTCTGGGAGCCTTGGTACGCTACGATTGGATCAAGGCCGCCGCGAACTTCATGGGGGCGGGCTATTTCCTCGACGCGTCGCGAACCATCTTTCCGCCGCTGGGGAAATACGAAGCTTCGACACACGTTGGCCATGACGAGCGGATGGAGCCGCTGAAACGTTATCAGGTTACGTCCGAGTCAGTTGGGAGGCTTGCGCGAGTCCCTGTTTTCACCTGGCACGGGATGCGCGATGAGATCGTTCCGTGGGGCGAGAGCGTGCGGCTTCAATCGGACCTGTTGGCCGCGGGCGCCGCTGATAAATTCGAGCTTGTGATCGATCCATTCGGAACGCATCGTGTGTCCGCCGATGGTGCGGTCCGGGGAGTCGACTTCCTCGCTAAGCACCTGCGGGCCAGTGAGGCGAGAGCAGATCGATGATTGCTACAAACAAGCCTGATCAGGACGAATTGAACAACGAGACTGGGGGAAGCGTTCCCGGTACCGGCCTGCTCAACAAGTCTCTCGACATTCTTCAATATGTCGGCGAGACAAATCGGCGCCTCAAGGTCAAGGACTTGGCCGCAAAGACAGGGTTTTCGAAGAGTACGCTCTATCGAATACTGGCGGCGCTGAGTACGCGCGGTTTCTTGGCAATGGACCGCCGCGACCAATCCTACATTCTTGGTCCCAAGTTCACATCGCTCGCCAGCAGCGTCAGTCGCAGTTCGGAGTTGATTGCCGTCAGCTCCGCGATCCTGAAAAGCATCGCAGACGCCTACGGTGAGAACGTCAATCTGGCCGTCATGAATGGTGATATACAGCAGGCCATCGCTCGATGGGAGGGGCGCGGCGCGCGCGCGTTTGCTGCGGCGCTGGGAGAGCGGAAGCCGCTCTACTGCACGGGCCTTGGAAAATCTCTGCTTGCGTTCCAGGAGGAGGCGGCCCGCGAAAGGCTGATCTCGCAAATCGAATTCACCCGCTACACTCAAAACACGATTATGTCGGCTGAGGAACTCAGGGCCGAAATCAATTTGATTCGTGTGCGAGGCTTTGCGGTCGACAACAACGAGATCATCGACGGCGTACGATGCGCTTCTGTTCCGATCTTCGATCCAACCGGCTCGGCTATCGCCTCAATCAGCGTAACAGGCCCGTCCTATCGCATGTCGGATGACAGGCTTGGTGAGCTGGCGTCGATTATTCGGAAGGCATCTCAACAAATATCGCGAGCCCTGCTCGCGAGCCGGGCAGGTCCAGCGACAGTCGCGACGGGCAGTTTCTTCGGCAAACCGCTCCGCGTCCATGACGTGCAGTCTTTCAGCATTCAAGCCATGGTGTTTGATCCGGACAGAAGGATTCTATATTGGGCTGACGGCCCGGGCGCGTGCATTTGCCGCCTGACCGAGGGGCGCCGCGAGGTGGTTGCCTGGTTCGACAGCCCGGTCGTAGGTCTCGCGCTGGGCTCTGGCGGCAAAGTTCTCTTCACCATTACTGAGAGTGCGATCTGGCGCATCGATGCCGATGGCACGGATACGGTCGCGACCAAGCTCGTTGAAGGCGATATTCTCGAGCGGGCCCGCAATCTCACCGTGACGGCCGCCGGCAAGATCGCCGTCGCATTAGCGGCCGATGATGGACGAGGCTCGCTGGCTATCTTCGATGGAGGTGGCGAGTTGAGGCAGCTCGAAGTGATATTGGTAGCAACTATCGGTGTGTTCAAGGGACTGGGTCCAGAGACGGTGCATATGGTGTGCCCCGATTCGGGTCGGATAGGCTCCATTGACCTGTCTCGGTCTAGTCTGATCCCAACCTACCGCAATCACGTCGTCGCCGATGTGCACTCCATCAGCAATGTGACCATGGACGCTGAGGGCGACATCTGGGTGAACCGCGCTGACCAATGGTGCATCAGCTGCCACGATTCCGATGGTGCCGCAAAGTTCACGGCGCCTTTGCCGGTCCCAACGCCCACTGCATCCGCGTACGATTCCCAGACTCGATCGATGTTCATCGGCTCCGACAGAATCGGCTGTACGCCGAACTTGCTGGAGCTTGCCCCACTCGCCGGCGGGATCGTCGAAATGATCAAGCCCGTCTGACCAAGCCGAAAAACAGGAGTTATCCATCGTGACGAACAAGATTGAATTGCAGCCCGACACGCTCGACAAGCTGAAGGCGTGCAGCGTTGCGACCCTCACCACCCAATTGTTTCGGCGCAATTTCCGCCAGCAGTTCCTGGTCGGCCTTGCTCCGCTCAGCAAGGAGGTCGAGCCGTTTGCTGGCGAGGCCTTCACATTGCGCTTTATTCCGTCGCGCGAGGACAAGGACTGGGATCTCGGCGATCTGAAGAAGCGTGGTGAAGACAACATGCAGTGGGAGGCGGTCGAGGCGATCGAAGCCGGGCAGGTGCTGGTCATCGACAGCCGTGGCGACACCCGAGCGGCGTCGGCCGGAAACATGTTGATCCTCCGTATGAAGCGCAAAGGTGTTGCTGCAGCCATTACCGATGGCGCCTTCCGCGATGGCACGGAAATCTCCAAAATGGACTTCCCCGCCTATTGCGCCGGAAATACCGCGTCGACAAGGCCGGCCTATCTCCGCGCCGTCGACATGCAGCTGCCGATCGGCTGCGCCGGCGTTGCGGTCTATCCTGGCGACATCATCGTTGGCGATAGCGACGGCGTCGTGGTCATTCCCCGGCAACACGCCGATGCGATCGCGAAGGATTCCTTCGAGCAAGAACAGCGTGAGCAATTCCTCTTCACGAAGATCGACGCCGGTGCGTCACTTTGGGGCACGTACCCACCGAACGAGGAGACGCTGAAGGAATACGCCGAATGGCGTGCCAATCGGGCGAAGGGATGACTTGATGTCTGAGCTCGCACAAAAAGCCGAAGCCCTTATCCGTCGGTATTTTCAGGCCTGCAACGACGCAGACCATCAGGGTCTGGTCGATTGTTTCACCAACGATGCGGTTCACTATTTTCCGCCTGGTCTTCCTGGGGCGCCCTGGCGCGGCGCGGGCGTAATCGCCGACGGCTGGGTCTGGTGCGTCAAGACGCTGGGATCGCGCTGGACGATCGAAAAGATTCTGGCCGCGCAGGATGGCCGCGAGGCCGTAATCGAATGGACGCATTGGAAGACGGCAATCGGCGAAGTGCTTCGTGGAGATGAGTGGTACGTCTTCAACGACGACGTCACCCGTATCCGCGAGATCCGCGCCTACTATGCCTCGCCGGTCAACAAGGCGGAACGCGTGAACAAGCTTCACGAGTTCGACTACGAAGCGCGGGGATACGCCCTGCAGGCGCCGTCTCCGGCGCCGAAGATCGCCTGAGGAGCCGCTTGCACACTCGCGTGAAATTGCATCAGAGGATACGACAATGACGTTGCCTGACTACAAGAGAACGGCGTACGCGCGACACTATGAGGAAGCTGCCCAGGTCCGGGAGGCCGACGGTTCCAGCACGTGGATTACGCGCGGCGCAAATTTCGTGATCGCCGTGACCGAGGGGAAGCAAGGCACGACGCTCGTCCGGGAGGAGAACCCGGACGAGTATATGCTCATTCTCCCGGCGGGGACGCGCGCGACATTGTCTGCGGGGGAGCAGACGGTGGAGGTGGGGGGAGACACACTGTCCATCCTTCCTCCGGGCAAGAGTGCAATAGCGCTTCTTGATTCAGGCAATATCGTACGCATTTTTTCCAGCAGGGCAGAAGATCTCGCAAATGCTGCGGTTAATGCACGTTCATACGACCGGCCGCTCGAGGGTCTGGCGCCGCTCAAGGACTGGCCAGCGCCGGTGGGTGGTTTCAAGATCCGCAATTACGATCTTTCGGCGCATGTCGACGCAAATGGGCCGCTGATTCAACCTCGGATATTCCGTTCGACGAATCTCATGGTCAATATTTTCGCGCCGTTTCATTCTGCGCGCGATGTGAAGAAGCTTGGCCCTCATCATCATGATGATTTCGAACAAGCCTCCATTGGGTTGGCCGGACAATTTGTTCATCACATCCGTTATCCCTGGAATAGCGACCTTGGAGAATGGCACGCGGACGAGCACACCGAAATCGCCAGTCCGTCGGTGGCGATCATCCCGCCGCCGCTGCTCCATACGACTCGAAATGTCAGCGCCGACGGGGCTCGTCTGATCGATGTTTTTGCGCCGCCGCGAGCCGATTTCTCATTGAACCCTGGCTTTGTGCTGAACGCTGACGAATATCCGATCCCGCCGGAGATACAGTCGCAAAAGGTCACGACCGCAGCCAACGTTTCGAGTTGGCGAAAGTAGCGCGATTTGTCATCTGCCGCTTGAAACGTAGCGCTCGTTTCGAGGGAATCGAGCGCTACCTCGAACTCATGCAGCGTTATCCTCGGCGCTCATGCGGTCGTGAGAACCGGTGAGCGCTCCGCCGGGCGATGGGTTGCATGCCGTCCTAAATCGATCAGCAAACTTCTCACGACAGGTGCGATATCATTCTGATCTTCTGTTCGCCAAATGACGTGCAGGTCGGCTGTCTGGCCGTTCCCAAGTTCGATAGGACGGAAAGTAACGTTGTCGAAACACGCGTTGCGGGCCTGCTCCGGCACGATGGCTATGCCTAGGCCGACGCTGACGAGCGACAAAATCGCCTGCGCATGACTCAATTGCTGCACGATGCGCGGACGAACGTGAGCAGCTGCGAACGCTGTTGTGAAGATGTCACGCACATATTGCCCCTCAACTGAGTACATGATGAAAGATTCGCCGTCGATGTGCGACAACTTCGGTCGCCGAAGGCGCGCCAGAGGATGATTGACCGGCAGAGCCAACGAAAACTTCTCGCGATAGACGCAAGCAGACCGCAATCCTTTTTGCATCGGGAGAGGTCGTGCGAGGCCAAGATCCAAACGGCCGCGCTCTAACGCTTCCAGCTGGCTCAGTGTCGTGCCCTCATGGAAGTTGACCGTGACGTCCGGCAGCTCCGACTGAACCCTTGCGGCCAGACGCGGCAAAAAACCGTATGAGCTCGCTCCAATAAAGCCAATTGCGATCGTGCCGACATGTCCATGAACAGCCCGTCGGGCGGTTTGGGTTGCGCTCTCGGCTCTCTGCAGCAATTCAATGGCTTTCGGCAGAAAGGCGCGACCTGCGGGCGCCAAGTGCACGGTTCGATTGGTCCGCGTGAGCAACGGAGCCCCAAGTTCTTCTTCGAGTGATTGAATCTGCCGACTGAGCGGCGGTTGTGTCATGTGCAGGCGCCGCGCGGCCCTGCCGAAATGTAGTTCCTCCGCGACAACCACAAACGCTCGCACCTGGGCAAGGTTTAGCATTGATGCAAATCCGGTATCATTTTCATACGAAAATAGGTTTAGACGAGCATCAATTTCACGTCTACCAGCAATTCAAACAAGATTTTGCAGGGGTGGACGCGGGACATGACAGTTTCCCACACGAACGGCGCCTTCCGAGGAGAAGCTGCTGACAATGTTGCGGTGGCGTTACCCGCAGCCGAGACCGGCAACGGTGCGCGTCGATCCAATCCACACGGCTTCAAGATTGCCACGAATGAAATTCGGCAAGGCGAGCCCGTGATCAAGGGCGGCAGCGTGATCGGCTATGCCAGCGCCGACATCGCCGCTGGCAGTCGTATCGACGGTGCAAACGTCCGCGATCGGCTCGACGATGAACGTCCAATCCTCCGCTCGCGCCCGCAATCGTTGCCAATCCTCCCGAAGGAGGAGCGAGCTACTTTTCAGGGTTTCGTGCGGGAAGATGGCCGCGTCGGCACGCGAAACACAATCGGGGTGTTCATCGTCGGCAATTGCGGTGCGACGGCTGCGCGCAAGGCGGCTGATTGGTTTGACGCCGACCGTTTGGTTGATTTTCCCAACGTCGATGCTGTGGTCCCATACATCCATGAACTCGGTTGCGGCATGGAAATGTCCGGCGAGCCGATGGATCTGCTGCGCCGGACTATCTCTGGATACATTCGTCATCCGAATACGGCTGCGGCGGTCGTCGTGGCGCTGGGCTGCGAACGCAACAATCTGAAGGTCTTCCTGGAAAAGGAACGTCTGGCCGTCGGTGACAGGTTGCAAACGGTCACGATCCAGGAGGTCGGCGGCATTCAGGCCGCCGTGGATACCGCCAAGGCGATGATCACGAAGATGCTGCCGATCGCCAACCGATCTAAACGACAGACGGTGGGAGTAGAACACCTTGTGGTGGGACTAAAATCTGAATCGCCGGACGGCTATGTCGGGCTTTCGGCAAACCCCGCGCTTGGTGTAGCCGTGGACCTGCTGATCCGCAACGGCGGCGCCGCGATCCTGTCGGAGACCCCCGACATGGAGCGCGTTGCCGATGATCTTGTCGCGCGTGCCTCGATGCCGTCCGTCGCGGAAAAGCTGACTGAGCGCTTCGACTGGTGGCGCGAGCACAGCCGCAATCGCGACACGCATCTGAGCGGCCAGATCGACAAGACGAACAGCGATGCCGGTGTCGCTACCTTGCTGGAGAAATCGCTCGACAGTCTGAAGAAGGCGGGAGGCGCTCCGATCGCGGATGTTTATCGATATGCCGAGCGGGTTCATGCAACCGGCCTCGTCTTCATGGACACCCCCAGCTACGAACCGGTCTCAGTCACCGGGCAAATCGCCGGAGGCGCGAATCTCATCGCGCTCACAACGGGCCTGGGGTCCGTTTTCGGTTCTCTCCCAGCCCCGACCGTCAAGCTGGCATCGAACAGCGAAACGTTTGCTCGGATGGCTGAAGATACCGACCTGGATTGCGGTCCTGTGCTCGACGGTGAGTTGTCGGTCGAAGCAATGGGCCGACAGATTTTCGAGGCCCTGCTTCGATACGCCTCCGGCGAGAAAACGAAGGCCGAGATCGACAGCGTTGGAGAGAACGAATTCGTGCCCTGGCCGATCGGAGTTCTTGCTTAACACTCGTTCCTATCAGATTGCAGAACAAGGTCGGAGTCATTGAAAATGAGCGATGCTGCTCCTAATCCCTTCATAAGGCTTGATCCCCGCGACAACGTGGTCGTCGCGCGAATGCCCGTCAATGAAGGCACAGCAGTACCGAGCGAGGCCGTCGTCACGCAACAAGCCGTGCCTGCCGGTCACAAGATCACGACGCGCCCGGTGCGGGCAGGCGAAGCTATCCTGAAATACAACACCGTGATTGGCTATGCGGCCAGTGACATTCCTGCCGGCACACATGTTCATAGCCACAATATTCGTTTTGACGACGTTGAGAAGGACTATGCGTTTTCGCGCGACTACCGTCCGACAGAGTACGTCCCGAAAGCAGAGCGCGCGACTTTTCAGGGCATCGTGCGCGGCGATGGACAAGTTGCCACCCGCAACTTCGTCGGCGTATTCACCGTCAGCAATGCCGGCGGCTCAGTTGCGCGCAAGATTGCGAACTGGTTTACACTCGACCGCACGAGCAGCTTTCCCAATATCGATGGCGTGGTTCCGTTCGTGCACGAGCTCGGCGACGGCATGGAGCGGAGCGGCGAGCCAATGGACCTGCTGCGACGGACGCTCGGGGGCTATCTCGCCCATCCTAATATCGGCGCTGCGCTGCTGATCGCGCAAGGCGGCGAAGCCAACGACATCGAATCCCTGCTCGCCAGCCAGGGGCTCGTCGAAGGGCCGCGTCTGCGTACCTTGGTGATACGGGACGCTGGCGGGCTGCGACGGGCCGTCGAGGAGGGCAAGCGGCTCGTTGAGGCGATGTTGCCGCTGGCCGACGATGCGCGTCGGCAGCCGGTGTCCGCCGAGCACTTGAAGATCGGCATGCAGTGCGGCGGCTCCGACGGCTTTTCGGGGCTTTCCGCCAATCCGGCGCTCGGTGCTGCCATGGACATCCTGGTCCGCCACGGCGGCACGGCAATCCTGTCCGAAACGACCGAGATCTACGGCGTGGAGCATACGCTCACGGCGCGCGCGGTGACGCCGGCCGTGGGACAGAAGCTGGTCGACCGGATGAACTGGTGGCTCAAATACAATGAAGGCCGCGACTGCCAGATCAATGGACGGGTCAGTCCGGGCAACAATGCCGGCGGTCTCGCCAACGTGCTGGAGAAGTCGCTCGGCGGCGCCAAGAAGGGCGGCAACTCCCCCCTGATGGAAGTGTATCGCTACGCCGAGCCGGTCCAGCAACACGGCCTCGTGTTCATGGATACGCCCGGTTACGATCCCGCCGCTGCTACGGGGCAGATCGCGGGCGGCGCCAACATGATCATGTTCACGACCGGCCGGGGCTCATGCTTCGGCTCGGTGCCGGCGCCGACGATCAAGCTGGCTTCGAATACGCCGATGTACGAGCGCATGATCAGCGACATGGACGTCAATTGCGGAGTCGTGATCGACGGCATGGCTACTCTGCCGGAGATGGGTGAACGCATCTTTCGACAGCTCCTGCGCCATGCTTCGGGCGAAAAGACCAAGAGCGAACTTTCCGGCATGGGAGAAAACGAATTCATGCCGTGGCCGATCGGCGTGACGGTCTAGGCGCTCGCGCGTCTGAAAATTGGCTCTGTCTGGTCTACGAGCCGATCGCCGGCATTCCAAGTGATGCAGTCGGGCAATCTGCCCGGCTTGAGACAAGCAACGAAAAAAAACAGTCGATAATTGTGGAGGATGGACGTGTCGAGCATTTCTCTATCTCCAGTGGCCAATGTCGAAGCTGGAGTGATTGGTCGATCGCGATGGGTCAATGTCCTGCCGATCGCCTTTGTCATGTACACCATTGCCTATTTCGACCGGGCAAATATCGGTCTCGCACTGCCATACATTACGGCGGATCTGAAATTGACGCCGACCCAGGCGGGGATTGTTGGCGGCGCGTTCGCATGGGGATATGCCGTCACCCAACTGGCCGCGGGGTGGATCGTTCTAAGAATCGGGTCGCGAAACGTCATCGGATGGGCGCTCATTCTCTGGGGAATCGGTGCCGTCGGCACAGGGCTCGCCAGAGACTTCTGGGAGCTCGCCATGATGCGAATCATCCTCGGCCTGTTCGAAGGCCCTGTCTTCGCAGCGACCTCGGTCCTGCTGTCACAGTGGTTCATGAAGCCCGAGCGTGGTCGGGCTTTTGGAATCTGGAACCTGAGCTCGGCTTGCGGGGCTTTCCTGGCTGGGCCGATCTCGGGCCTGTTGCTGGCGAGTTATGATTGGCGGGCGATGATGATCGTCGAAGGACTTCCCGCATGGATTTGGGCCGTTCTTTGGTGGTGGCGAATTCCGTCCTCGCTAGCGAAAGCAAAATGGCTTCCCGAGGTCGAACGTGTTCAGGTTGAGAACGCGATCGCGGCTGAACAGGCTGCTTTGACGCCGGAAAAGGAGACGCCCTGGTGGACGCTTATGGGTGAACCCGCGGTGTGGTTCACACTTGTCGGATTTGGCTTGACCAATTTTCTGATTTCCGGCTTCCAGGTTTGGTTGCCGACGGTTCTGAAGCAAAATGGCAATCTTGACCCCGTCGCTCTCGGCATCATCAGCGGTCTGCCCTTTCTCGTGGGCATTGCCGGAGTGTTCTTGAATAGCTGGCATTCAGACCGCAACGGCCAGGAGCGGCGTCTCCATGCGGCCATTCCGGAGATGATCACAGGAATCCTGCTGATCATTGCTGCACTGATGCCGGTCTCCTTGTTCTGGATTCAGGTGGTACTTTTCGTGGCGCTCGGCTTCACCATGAAGATGTATCTGCCGATGGTCTTCTCTAATCTCACGGAAATCTATCCCAAGACAAAGGCAGTAGCCGCGATTGCCTTCATTAGCGGCCTTGGCAATTTGTTCGGGGGATTCGTCGGACCGGTTCTCATTGGATATCTGCGTCAAGTCACGAGCGACTTCGTGGTGCCGTTTGTCGTGCTCGGGGCGGCCGGCCTGGTCGGAGGAATCTGTCTGGCGCTCGTGCGGGCGCCGGCTCGTTCCGTCCGCGATGCGGTCTGAGCATTTGTAGGGAGACAGCGCGATCATGTCATCGTCGGAACGAGACACAGGATGCGAGGCCAAACGCTTTGACGCCGCAGCACTGCTGCGCTTTGCTATCGATCTCTTTGGCGCAGCGGGCGTCGACGCGGAAAAGGCGACGACGATGGCCGAGATTTTGCTCGAGGCCGATCTTCTTGGACATACAACGCACGGGTTGGCGCTGGTTCCACGCTACATGCAGGAGATCGAATCCGGATCGATGACCTTGACCGGAGAGCCCGAGGTCGTCTCGGATCGAGGCGCTTGCGTGGCTTGGGATGGGCGGCGGTTGCCGGGAACATGGCTGACCGCCAGAGCCATTGATCTGGCACTGGCGCGCATCGGCAATTACGGGATGGTCAGCGTCGCGATCGGCAACAGCCATCACCAGGGCTGTCTCGCCGCCTATCTGCAGCGCGCGACCAGACACGGGTATGTGTTGCTGATCGCAAGTTCTGGTCCAGGCGTCAGCACGGTTGTCCCGCATGGAGGCGCGAGAGCGGCGCTGTCTCCCGCTCCGATAGCAGCGGGCCTGCCAACGTCGGGCGATCCGCTGATGATCGACGTCAGCGCTTCGATCACGACAAACAACATGGCTTACCAGTTGGCCGACGCTGGAACGCGTTTCCCGCAACCGTGGCTGCTTGACGCAGACGGCCGCCCCACGGACGACCCTGGTGTGTTGCGGCAGGGAGGCGCCATTCTGCCTGCCGGCGGCTTGGATCATGGTCAGAAGGGCTATGCTTGGGGATTGATCACCGAGACGCTGAGCCAGGGGCTATCTGGACACGGCCGAGCTGATCAGCCGAAAGGCATGATCAACGAGGCGTTCATTCAGCTCATCGACCCGAATGCATTCGCGGGCGCTCGTGCATTCGTTCGCCAATCTGATGCAATCGTGGGATCGTGCCGAGCCAGTACTCCAAGGCCTGGCTTTGATGCTGTCCGGATGCCCGGGCAAAGCGCGCTCGATCGGAAACGCAGCAGTAAACACGGCGGACTGGCGCTCAGCCAGACACTCGTCTCGGCTCTGAGGCATTGGGCCGAGAAATACGATATATCAATTCCGAGAAGTATCGGATGAGCGGTCAAAGAGCGTTCTTAGCCAGTCTTCGCTCAGCCCTCGGCGATCATCCCGGCTCGCTCCTGACGGAGCCGGCAGATTTCGCGGGCTATGACCGCGATTGGCTGCGCCGCCGGGAAGGCCGCCCCCTGGCTGTGGCTCGACCGGCGAATACGGGGGAGGTTGCGGAAACAGTTCGCCTCTGCCGCAGCCACGGGATTGGCATCGTGCCGCAAGGCGGGCCACTGGCCATGTCGGCGGCGCAACGCCGGACGCGAGCGGCCAACAACTCGTTCTCAGCCTCGGCCGAATGAACCGGGTCCGGTCAGTCGATCCGATAGGCGATATCGTTGTCGCCGAAGCCGGTTGCTCGATCGCGATGGTCAAGGAGGCGTGTGCGAAAGCCGGACGCGCATTGCCGTTTGGCATCGGCTCGGACGGCTCTGCCCAGGTAGGCGGCATTCTATCGACCAACGCGGGCGGTCATATGGCGCTCCGTCATGGCGTTGCTCGAGACCTCGTGCTCGGGCTCGAGGCCGTTCTGTCTGATGGCTCCGTTCTCGAAGGGCCGAAGGAGCTGCGCAAAGACAATACCGGATTTGATGTTGCGAGAATGCTGATCGGCGCGGAGGGAAGCCTCGGTCTGATAACGTGTGCGGCCCTTCGTCTCGTTCCGTCTCCCAAGGAATCGTTCACAACACTCGTGGGCCTATCGAGCGTCGAAGCGATGATGGATTTGCTCGTGCGTTTGCGTGAACGAACCGGCCCACGGCTCGCGGCTTTCGAATTAATGATGCCGGCCGCGATGCAGATGGCTTTGAAGGATGCGGGAAGTTCCCGCGTTGCCATCGGCGCGGCCCACAATTGCTACGCGCTGGTCGAGCTCGACGATGTCGTCCCAGGCAATGGCCTGCGCGCCTTGGGAGAAGAGGTCTTCCACGAAGCATTGGAATGTGGGCTCGTCGAGGATTGCGTTCTGGCCGAGAGCCTTTCGCAGCGACAAGCGTTGTGGTCGCTCCGCGAGGCTCTGCCGGCGCTTCAATCGCGCATAGGCGTCAGCTTCAAGCACGATCTGGCCGTTCCGCTGCCAAAGCTCGCCACGTTCCTGAGCCGATCTCACGAGGCGATCATCGATCGTTTTCCTGAACTGACGCCGATCATCTTCGGTCACGCCGGCGATGGAAATCTGCATTGGAACGTTCAGGCGTCTACCCCGACCATCCCACAGCAGGAACGCATCGCTTCCGAGTTGCGGACAATATTGTTTGATCTCGTCGACGCGGTGGGCGGCTCGTTTAGCGCAGAGCATGGCGTTGGCCGCATGTATCGTGATCAGCTCGCGTCGCGGGGTGGACGAGGGCGGCTCGCTGCGATGCGCACCGTCAAGTCCGCACTCGATGCAGACGGTCTTATGAATCCCGGTGCCGTCTTGTAAAGACGCGCCTCATTGCAACCATAACCTTCTAGAGAGGCCCATGTCCGAGCGTCCAGGGAGCTCGGTTCAGTCGTGTCTGCTGACGACATCCCGACGCAGGATCGTCACGGAGATGACCGTCAGTAGGCAGCAGGCCATCAGGTACAGAGCCACCAGCGTCGGTGTCCCGTTCGAAGCGGCTACCAACGCCGCGGCTATGAAAGGCGTCGGACCCGCAATGAGCATGCCATTCAATTCACGTGCAAAGGCGATCCCCGAAAAGCGGTAGCGCGTGGGAAACAGGTTGGCCAGGAATGCGCCTTGCGGACCAGCCATGCCGCCAAAGCCGAATCCATAGCCGACGCTCATGGCCAAGGCTGCGAGCGTGACGCTCTTGCTGTCGAGCAGATAGAACAGGGGGAATGCGAAAACAATCATGACGAGCGCGCCCGTCGCATAGACCTTCGCATAGCCGATGCGATCCGAGAGTGCGCCGAAACAAGGCGTGAGAATGATCCCGACCAGGGTTGCTATGATCACCACCGTAAGCGCATCCGTTCGCGGCATATGCAGCGTGTTGATCATATAGCTCAGGCAAAACGCGCTGAGGATATATGCGTTCGCGTTGTGGCCGGTCACTGCCAGAAAGCCGAACAGCACCTGTCTGGGGCTGTTGCGAAGAAGCTCACCCACGGGAACGCGTTCTCGCTCGACCTCCGCATGTTCCATTGCCGCCACATATTCCGGCGTTTCGTCGAGGCTGTTTCGGATGTACAGCGCAACGAAAAAAAGAATGGCCGAGGCGAGGAACGGAAGCCTCCAACCCCAGCTCAACAGAGTTTCCTCGGGCATGTAGGACATCAAGAGGAAGGACAGCGTTGCAAACATGACGCCCACGACGGTGGCCGATTGAAGGAATGCGGTAAAATAACCGCGCTTCTCCGGCGGGACATATTCGGAAACCAGCGTGACGGCACCGGCATATTCGGCGCCGGCACCAAACCCCTGAAGGAGCCGGAAGGCAACAAGCAGCACGGGTGCCCAGATTCCGATCTGGTTGACGTCCGGTAGCAGCCCCATGCCGACCGTCGACAAGCCCATCAGCGCAATTGTGAAGATGAGCGCCGGCTTGCGCCCGAAACGGTCGCCGATATGCGAGATTAGCAGTCCACCCAGGGGCCGGGCGAAAAAACCGACGGCGAAGGTAGCGAATGAGGCAAGCACTCCACCCACGCCGGAGAGTTGGGGGAAGAAGAGCTTGTTGATGATGAGGCCGGCCGCAGCGCCGTAGAGAGCGTAGTCATACCATTCGATGATCGTGCCGATCGTCGCGGCCGTCACTGCGCGTCGGATGTTGGCAGGATTGCCCGTGGAGGCGCTCTGCACGTCGTGGACGATGGCTTCTGACATCGCATGTGACATTGTTTTCTCCCCATGCCGCCGTTCTTTGTCGGTGGCTTGCTTTTGATGTGAGGGTCTAAAGCGTCGCAGGCAGTTCGATCTCGAATTTCTCCATCCATGGCGCAAGCGCCTCAAGGATCTCGCGGCTTACAGTCAAGCCGTCACGCAAAGCTGCGGTCCGGCGCTCACTGCCTGCTTCTCCGGGCAACCGAATCCGGTCGAATGGCCGGCGCGGGGTTGCCTGCCGGCAGGCGTCGACCAGCCAGTTGACCTGTTTGCGATAGGCATCGATCGAGCCGAACGCCTCCGGCTTGATCGCCATCACGAAAACGGATGCACTCCACCCCGCATGGGGCTCGGCGCGACCGTAGCCCGATAGGCACGCGGAGAGGACTTCGATCATCATGCCGAGGCCGTAGCCCTTATGGCCGGCCTCGAGGCCACCAATCGGCAGCACGGTGCCGGGCGGCGTATCGAAGATCACGCCGGGATCTCGCGAGGGTTCTCCACCGGCCGTTAAAAGCCAGGGCTCATCGAGCATGCGTCCTTCACGCTTCATCTTGGCGATCATGCCATTGGTGAGCAGTGAGGTGGAAACATCGACCAGAATCGGTGTTGGGTCTGCCGGTGCACCGAATGCAAACGGGTTGGAGGTCAAGACCGGTGTCGAGCCGCCGAATGGCGCCACACTGGAGAATCCGGGATCAGTCAGGGTGATGAAGGCTAGGTAGCCTTTGTCCGTCGCAGCGGTGAGATAGCCACCAAGTGACGCGGCATGGTGGCTGCGCTGGATGGTGACTGCTCCCATGCCAAGCCTGGCCGCACGCGAAATGGCTTCGTCGAGCGCCCGCGAGACCAGCCAGGGGCCGGGCAGCTTGCGGCCATCCCAGGCGAGGCAGGCGCCAAAGTCGGACAGGACCTCAGGCTTGCCGGCCGCCGTCATGCCGCCGGACTCGATCTCTCCGAGATAGGGCGCAAGCAGCGCAAGCCCGTGGGTCACACGTCCGCGGAGTTCACCGTCGACCAGGATGCGGGAGACCGCGCGGGCCTTCTCGCTCTCAAGCCCGGCCGTTTCAAGGAGCGCTGCGGCAAACGCTTCGAGATCGCGAGGGGCGTATGTCGCTTGCCGTGCCATCACCGACGCAGCGTTGCCTGAACTTTTTCCAAGAGGCTGTCGCGACTGCGGAGGAGGTGCTTCCTCAAGGCATCCTTGGTCTGGCCGGCGGACCCGGCGGCCATGCCGTCGAGGATGTCACGATGCTCGGCCACGACCGTGCTGGTGTCGCTCTGAACATAGACGTAGGCGGTATGCGTCTGGGTAAGGATGCGCTGATGCCATGCGGCAATCACCGCATTGTCGCGCGCCAGGATCAGCCGATGATGGAATGTGCGGTCGAAGGCGAGAGCCGTGGTGAGGTCGGCGAGGGTCTTGCGCTTTAGATGTCGCGCATGTTGCGCGAGATTTTCCTCCAGTTCGTCGAGCAGTTCGGTCGTGACGCACCCGCGCGCAAAGGCGGCGTCGATCGCTTCCAGTTCGATCAGGATCCGGGCCTCGTAGAGATCCTCGACATCCTTGAGCGTGAACAGCCGCACGACCGTGCCGCGACGCATCTCGGTCACGACCAGACCATCCGCCTCAAGCTTGAGAAGCGCCTCTTTGATCGGCGTCTGGCTGATCGCGAGATCCGCCGCGAGCTCCTCGGGAAGCAGGCGCTGTCCGCTCGGCAACCGCCCGGTCAGGATACGGCTGCGCAGCTCGTTGTGGACCTGGTCGGCGAGGGTGGTGCGGACGAGTTTTCCATTCATGACCGCATGCTTGCCGCAAAGGGCTGAAAATGCAATATTTAAAATAGAAAATTTTTTATTTGACAGGGCGTCAATTTCGTCCGAAATCGGCCGCGGCCCGCAAGTCAGGCGCTGGGAGAGGTTCGGGATGGCGAAGATCACCGCAGTCGAGACGCTACAAGTCGATCTCAAGCCCAAGGTGAAGCGGACCGACGCCATCCAGAGCTTCGAGGCGCAGGAAACCCCGATCGTCAAAATTCGTGACGCGGACGGCGTCGAGGGCGTCGGTTATTCCTACACGATCGGAACCGGCGGCTCTTCGGTCATGAAGCTGCTCGACGATCATTTGGTGCCGCTGCTCATCGGACGTGATGCCGACGAGATCGAGAAGATCTGGCGCGATCTGTTCTTTCGTGTTCATGCCACCACGGTCGGCGCGCTCACCTCGATCGCCTTGGCCGCGATCGACACGGCCTTGTGGGACCTCCGATCGAAGCGTGCGAAGCTGCCGCTTCACAAAGCGGCAGGGGGCGCCAAGGACCGCATCAAGCTTTACTATACCGAGGGCGGTTGGCTTCACATCGATGAAGGCGAATTGGTCGACGAGGCGGAGAAGACGAAGGCGCGGGGCTTCGGCGGGACCAAGATCAAGGTCGGCCGGGCGCATGTCGCGGAAGATGTTCGCCGTCTGCGTGCCGTGCGTAAAGCCGTCGGCGACGACTTCGACATCATGACAGACGCCAATCAGGGATTCATGGTCGACGAAGCCATCCGCCGCGCCCGCCATTACGAGGAATGCGACATCGCTTGGTTCGAGGAGCCGATCCATGCCGATGACGTCATGGCCCACAAACGCCTATGCGAAACGACGCAGATCCCGATTGCCGTGGGCGAGTCCATGTACTCCTTGTCGCAGTTCAAGGACTATCTGCAGAATGGCGCGTGCTCGATCGTCCAGGTCGATGTTGGCCGTATCGGCGGCATCACGCCGTGGCTGAAGGTTGCGCATCTGGCGGAAGCTTTCAACGTTCCGGTTTGCCCTCACTTCCTGATGGAGCTCCATCTTCCGCTTTGTTGTGCTGTGCCCAACAGCCGATGGCTGGAATACATTCCGCAACTCGATCTTGTGACGAAGACCAGCATGCAAGTCGAGAACGGCTACGGCATTCCCTCGAATGAACCGGGCCTCGGCATTGACTGGGATTGGAGCGCGCTCGAACAGCTGGTCGTGCACCGCAAGAAGCACGGCTGACGCGGATCGAGAGAGTATCGAAACCGAGCTGGCGGTCTTTGCAGGGTTACGAGAGACCTCGCATTCCCTCGGTGCCCTGGTTGATCGTTGCCTGAGCGCTGCGGCGCGGCAAATTCCAGGCCTTGCGAACGCCGCTGCAAGTGCCAACCGCATCACGCTCGGGGGTGATGCATAAATTGCATCGCATTTTCAATGCCCTGATTGCTCTAACCCATTGTACTTCCGCAATTTTACGGCGGGATAATGCCTAATTTTTACCTTTCTCGAGCAAAATGCACATGAGCGCTTGTCGACGGCACGCGCGGCTATGTCGGTAATTTGGTGTTTCGGGGTTTGCGGAGCTGCCGCTCGTGACTGCAAATTTCGAAAGCGCTTGCTTGGGTGTCCGATGCTCAATCGTTTGACCGCATCTGCGTTGCTGAAGACGGTGATCCTGTTCACGGCGCTCGTCGTCGTCGCGGAATTCTCGCTCAATGCCTGGAATTCCTGGACCCGGCTGCAAACGGCTAACCGGATCGCCGCCGTCTCCGCGACCTCGGCCGAGGTGTTCAAGGCGATGGCGAACATCCGGACCGACCGCTCGAACACCAGTCGCCAGCTCTCCTCCGACGTGGCGATGGGCAGTGACGTCGACAAATACATTCGCGAGATTCGCGGTGCCCTGATGCCCGCGCTGGCCCGCACTCTCGAGCTGATACCCTCCACCTATCTCGCGCAGGGCGACATGTTTGTCGCGGATCTCGGTACGCTGAACAAGACGCTGTTGGCACAACAAGCCGAGTTCTGGACTGAGATGGCCAAACCGAAAGCCGAGCGCCGTGCGGGACTTACCAAAGAATATGTTGCGACCGAGGATTCGCTGATGGCGCAGCTCGAGAAGCTCGCCAGCGCACTGGCCGCGAGCGTCAATCATCAGGATGCGACGATCGATCAGCTTCTGTCGATCAAGCAAATGGCCTGGCTGCTTCGCAATACTGCCGGCGAATCCTCGCAGATCGTAGGCAATGCGCTCAACAGCGGAAAGGTCGCTCCCGACATGCAGCTTGCCTACACCAAGTTGCTCGGCGGCCTCGACATCGCCTGGACCGCGATCGAACTCGCTGCGTCGGGCATGCAGTTGCCGCCGGCGCTGGCGGCCGCTCTCACAGAGACCAAGTCGGTCTATTTCGATCCGCAATATGGCGCCACGCGCGATGGCCTCCTTGCGTCCATCGCCAAGGGCGAGAAGCCGTCGATGACCGCCAAGGAATGGACCCCCTACGCGGTCCCCCGCATGATGACCGCGGTGAAGCTCGCTGACGCCGCCCTGCAGGCCGCCAACGATCACTCCGTGGACCAGCGCGCCAGCGCGGTGCAATCGCTGATCGTCAATTTGGCCCTCCTCATCGCGGCGATTGCGTCGACAGGCGCCGCGATGCTCGCGGTCAGCCGTCGTGTGATCACGCCGCTGCACCGGATCCGCGACGCCATGCTGAAGGTTGCCGGCGGCGACCTTGACGTCGACAGCGGCTATCTTCACCGCCATGACGAGATCGGCGCGCTCGCCGGAGCACTCGAAATATTCAAGCGCCAGGCGACCGACAAGCTCAAGATCGAGGCCCAGGAGCGCGAGCGCAACGCCTGTGCTGTGGCACGCCAGCGCGCGATCGATGGGTATATCGGCGAGTTCGAGAGCGTGGTGCGTACATCGCTGGGCGAGTTGAGCGAGGCTTCAGGCGAGATGCGTAAGACCTCGGGCGAGCTCTCTACCGTCTCGCGTCAGACCAATGATCGTGCCGAGGTCGCCGGAAAGGCCTCGAACGATGCCTCGATGAGCGTCGACAGCGTGGCTGCGGCGGCCGAAGAGCTGAGTGCCTGCATCAACGACATTAGCCAGCAGGCAGCCCATGCCACCGGCATCGCCAGCCGGGCCGTGAGCCAGGCCCGGGAAACCGACAGCACAGTACAGGGCCTTGCGAGGTCCGCCGGACGCATAGGTGAGGTCGTCGACCTCATCAACGGCATCGCAGCACAGACCAATCTCCTCGCTCTCAATGCGACCATCGAGGCGGCGCGTGCGGGTGAAGCCGGCCGCGGCTTTGCAGTGGTTGCCTCCGAAGTAAAGTCGCTCGCGAGCCAAACGGCCAAGGCCACCGAGGAGATTTCCGGGCAGATTGCCGATATCCAAAAGGTGGCAGGCGATGCGGTCAATGCGATCCAGGCGATCGGCGGCATCATCGGGGAGGTCAACGAGGTCGCCACCGCGATTGCAGCCGCTGTGCAAGAGCAGGGCGCCGCAACTCAGGAGATTACCCGCAGCACGCAATATGCAGCGCAAGGCACCAAAAATGTTTCCGAGAACATCACGGGTGTGAAGGCCGACGCCGACACGGCGGCAGGGGCGGCCGAGAATGTCAAGCAGGCTTCGGAGATGTTGGAGAGCCAGAGCCGGCAGCTCGGTCAGCAGGTCAGCGATTTCCTCGGCAAGATCCGCGCGGCATAAGAAGGTCGTTTCATCCGGTCGGAAGCAAAGGGATAGCGCTCCGACAGCAGTTTGACGAAATCCGCAAGCGCGGGTGGGACTTTCCTGATGCGCGCTGACGTTTGGTGTTTCGCTGCCGAAGGCGATTTGAATCGGTGTGCGGGCACCTCAGGTCTGTGTTTCGAGGCGGGAGATCTTACCGACGATCACGAGGTAGCTGAGGACAGCGACAAGCGCGTTCGTACCGACGAAGACCAGGGCCCCGTTAAAGCTGCCAGTGGTGTCGATGATGTAGCCGACGACGATTGGCGTCACGATTCCAGCGGTATTGCCGAACATGTTGAACACGCCTCCGGAGAAACCGATCAGGCGGCGCGGCGCGATGTCGGAGATGACGGCCCAGCCCAGCGCACCGACACCCTTGCCGAAGAAGGCCAGCGCCATGAAAGTCACGACCAGCCAGTCCGCCTGCACGTAGTTGCAGCAGACCATGCTGGTCGACAGCAAGAGCCCGGCGACGATTGGAATCTTTCGTGCAGCCGTGAGTGAGAACCCGGAACGCAGCAATCGATCCGAAATAAGGCCCCCGAGAATTCCGCCGGCAAAACCGCAGATCGCGGGAAGCGAAGCCACGAAGCCTGCCTGCAAGATCGTCATGCCGCGCTGCTGGACGAGATAGACTGGAAACCAAGTCAGGAAGAAGTAGGTCAGCACGTTGATGCAGTATTGCGCGATGTACACCCCCAGGAAGGTGCGCGTGGTCAGCACGGCGCGTCGTTGGCCGTCGCTCGCACCAACCGAAGATTGAGGGGACTCACCGGCGGTCCGGTCGCCATCGCGGATCAGCTGCAGTTCAGCGGCATTAACCGCGGACACTTCGCCTGGCTGCCTGGCAAAGACATACCAAACGGCCGCCACGACAAAGCCGAGCAATCCCATCCAGACATAGACATGATGCCAGCTAAAGGCGTGGACCATCCAGGCCATCAGGGGAGTGAACACGACCGGTGCAAAGTATTGCGCGGAATTGTAGAAGGCCGAGGCCGTGCCGCGCTCGGCTGCGGGAAACCAGCTCGTCGCCATCTTCGCATTCGCTGGAAAGGCTGGCGCTTCCGCTAGGCCGACGCAAAAGCGCAGAAAAAACAGCATCACGACAGCGCTACCCATCGTTGCGAACAGACCCAACATGCTCTGCAGGAGGGTAAACAATGACCAGAGCAGAATGCTCGCGGTATAGACCAGGCGTGGTCCAAAGCGATCGAGCAGGATGCCGCCGGGCACTTGTGCCAGCACATAGGCCCAGCTGAATGCGGAGAAGGCGTAGCCCATCTGGATCGCGCTGAGGCCGAACTCCGCCCGCATCGCCTGCGCGGTGATCGAGAGCGTCGCGCGATCCGCGTAGTTCACCGTGGTGACGACGAAAATCAGAGCGATGATGAAGTAGCGGACCCGGCTTGCATGGGCCCGGTTCAGCACGCCTGCGGTTGTTTCCACTACGACTTCCTCCCCTGATCGGAACCAGAGCTGTGCCTTGCGTTGCTCCGGCTCCGAGTGCGTTTCTTCTTGTCCGTTGTGATGGCGGGAGACGCTAGATCCGCGCCGCTGCCACTTGGCAGGCGCGTCCATGCTCGGACAGCGTGAAGCCCAACCCGGGGCGATCGGGCAGGAACATGCGTCCTTCCTGGATTTCCAGTCGCTCTTCGAAGGCTGGCTCCAGCCATTCGATGTGCTCGACCCAGCTCTCATGCGGATAAGCGCAAGCGAGATGGATATGAATCTCCATGACGAAATGCGGCGCCAACTTCAGACCCGCGAGATCAGCCACGGCCGCGATCTTGAGGAATGGCGTGATTCCGCCGATGCGAGGTGCATCCGGCTGCAGGAAGGTGACGGAATTCTGCTTCACGAGCTCCGCACACTCAGCGACGCTGCTGAGCATTTCGCCCGTTGCGATTGGCGTGTCGAGCTTGTCGGTCAGGCGGGCATGGCCGGCATAGTCATAGGCCGAGAGCGGCTCCTCGAGCCAGGTCAGGTTGTACTGATCGAGCATCCGTCCTGCCCGAAGCGCGCTGGTGTAGTCCCATTGCTGGTTGGCATCGACCATGATGGGTACGCCGTCACCGACGTGGCGGCGCACCAACTCCACACGTTCGATGTCGCGCGAGAGCTGAAGCTGGCCGACTTTCAGCTTGATGCCGCCGATACCGCGGCGAAGTGAGGCATCGACGTTGGCGATGACCTCTTCCTTGGTCGCGTTCAGGTAGCCGCCCGACGTGTTGTAGGTCGGCACGGAATTGCGGTAGGCGCCGATGAACTTGCCCAGCGGCAACCCGGCCTTCTTCGCCTTCATGTCCCATAGCGCGAGATCGAACGCGGCGATGGCCTGGACTGTCACGCCTGTTCGGGCAACGGAGGCGCCCGCCCAGGCCAGCTTTTCCCATAGCCGACCGATGTCGTCCGGGTCCTCGCCGACCAGATCCGGCGCCAGATCTCTGGCATGGGCGAAAAGGGCGTTGCCGCCCGCCCGCAAGGAATAACTGAAGCCAAAGCCGCGCGCGCCGCTCTTCGTTTCCAGCGTTACGCAGAGCAGGTCGACGTGGGCAAGCGGGCGCTGCCGGCCCGTCAGCACCTTGGCATCGCTGAGTGCCGCCTTCAACGGCACCTGGTTGAGCGTGACCTCGATCGATTGAATGGGGTCCATGAGACGAACCTTGGTTTTGAGGAGGGAGAATTTTCGAATGAGCCTGGATCAACACGACAGATCGGAAATGACCTGGCGTCACCCCGCCAGCATGCGCGGCCCGGCAATGACTGCGGCGCTTTCGCCATCGGCACATAGCGATACGAACGCCCAATCCGGTCGGTCGGACATCTCGGTCGTCTCCTGCGTGATTTCGTTTCTTGGGCTGGTGTCGCCAGCCACGATCGTTTGTCTCGCTCATCTTGATCGTGGAGTCAACGATCGTGCATGATCGATGATGCCTGATGCATGAGTCCCGGGCTATGCTAGGATGGCGATCGAGTCGGCGGGCGCCGGCCCGCGCGAATGGAGGCTTCCATGACTCCGAGGGACGGCACGATCGGCCTTCGCCTCGTCAAGACACCCCTGTCGGAACAGGCTTATTCGGCGCTGAAGCGTCAGATACTCGATCAGGAGCTGCAGCCGGGCGAGCGGCTGAACATCGATGCTCTGTCCCGGCGACTGGGCGTGAGCAGTTCACCTCTCCGGGAAGCATTGGTTCGTCTCGAGGCCGAAGGGTTGGTGGTATTTGCCGCCAATTCCGGATTTTCCGTCGCGCCCTTGCCGGACGCAGATCAGATGCGTCAGCTTTTCGAGTTTCGGTTGCTAATTGAAGTGCACTGCGCTCGCATCGGTGCCGCCCGTGGAGATGTGGGCGACGTGGCAGCTCTGACCCAGGCGACAGATGCCATGGCCAAGATGCGCAAGGCCGGCGTCGGCTACGAAGGTTATGAAGCCTATTTCGGCCTCGAGCAAACCTTCCACCAACGCATCGTAGACAGCGCACGAAACGGTCCGATGGCCGCGGCCTATCGAGGGCTCGACGTCGTCCTCTACGTCGCTCGCCGCTCAATCGTGCGCGAGAGCGGCCGTATCGGTTCGGACGACGCGGTTCGCGAGCACCGTGCGATTGTCAAGGCCTACGCTGCCGCTGATCCGGATGCGGCCGAAGCTGCGATGCGCCGACACCTTGCAGGGGCGCAGGCCCGGATGACGAGCTCCACCGGCGCGATGCGCCGATGAGAGTTTCGCGAAAAGCACGGTTTCCCAGCGCACACTGCGGCCAGCCCGCAAGGGCGGGGGGCAGCGTGAGTGTCGCTCGTCTCAAACATTCTCCGGCGTCACGATCTCGAACGGGATGGTCCGCTGAAGCGTGGCGGTCGGGGTGTCCTGCTTTGTGACGTCGATCATCGTCTGGACGAGCAGATCCGAGGTTGCCTCGAGTGGGTGGCAGAGCGCGGCCGTGATGAGTCCTTCAGAGAGGCCCTTCCGCGTCTCGGGTCCGATGTCGCGGCAGATGATCTTGATGCCCTTTCGCCTGTCTTCCGGCGCTTCCCTGATCGCCCGAAGCACACCGGAAATGCCGCCTCCGACGATCAGGATGCCAACCAGATCGTCCGTTGCTTGCAGCAGTTCTTTGACAAGCCGGTATGCTTCGTTCGGCTCTTCGTGTGTCGGTCGGCTTTCCTCGATGATCAGCCCTGGCGCATGCTCCCGCATGTAGGACCGAAAGCTCGCGTCAGCAACGTCCTGGCACTGGTAGCGGTGATTGCCGATGAAAACCGCAATGCGCCCGCTGCTCAGCGTCATTTGGGCAATGAGGAACGCTGCCGTACGTCCGAGTTTCCAGTTGTCGGTGCCCACATAGGCCGCCCTATCCGGTGCGGACTGATCGGTGATGTAACAGACGACCGGCTTGCCTGCTTCGCGCAACGATAGGATCGTTTGGCCAATGATCGGATGATCGGCTGCGATCACAGCGACGGCATCGCATTCAATTGAGAGCGCTTGGAGCCGATCTGCAATGTTGTCGGGCGAGAGAAGGTCGACGAACTCGACAAGTGGCTCGACGACTTCGTCGCGACGCCCACGACAAGCTGCGACGATCTTCCGGCTGAAGAGCTGATAAAGTTCACGGTGAGACTGCTGCAGCAGGAAGCCGAAGCGATAGTTCGGCGCTGACTTGCGGATCCGGTCGTCGATCGCACCGATGCCGTAGAACCCGATCCGATCGGCCGCGCTCTGGACGCGCTGCATGGTGGTGCCTCGCACGGAAGCGGAGCCAGCCAAAATCCTGTTGACGGTTGCGACTGACACGCCGGCAGCCTTCGCCAGGTCGGGAATGGTTGGTCGTTTCACGCTCAAACTCCCGAAAGTTTCGTATCATCCTGATTGATATGAAATGATATTTTCTTCTCATTCGCATGCTAGCGCATATTTGCAGGTTTTCAACCTTGCGCTATGAGTCACGGCACAATCAGAGAGCTCGTTTGTGAGACGAGACTTGGGAGGAATAGATATGTTTAAGCGCAATCGCATTGCGATGATGATGTCTGTGGCCGTGATTTTGGGTCTCACGGCGACCTCTGCCATGGCAGCCAAGATCTTTGTCATTGGTGGCAAACCCGACGATCCGTTCTGGTCGATCGTGAAGCGCGGCGCCGAAGATGCCGGTATCGTGTCAAAGGCTCAGGGTGGGTCCGTGACCTGGCTTGGTCCTCAGAACTACGACAACCTTGGTGTCGATGCCGCGGAGCTGATCCGTCAGGCGATTGCCCAAGGTGCCGACGGGATCGTCGGCCCCGATTGGGTCCCCGAGGCGATGGATCCCGCCTTCAAGGCCGTGGTCGACGCCAAGATTCCACTGGTGATCTACAACGCCGGCGGCATCGCCGCGGCCGATCGCCTCCACGCGATGAACTATGTTGGCAGCGACGACTATAAGGCCGGCGTCGCCGCAGGCGAGTATTTCGCCAAGAACGGGCTGAAGACGCTCGTCTGCATCAACACTCTGCCGGGTGCAGCGAACATCGAGGCCCATTGCCGGGGCATGACCGATGGCGTCAAGGCGAACGGTGGAACCGGCGCGGCCCTTCCGCTGCCGGCGACCTCGTTTGGCAATGCGACGGCGGTCGCCCAGGCGGTGAAGGCCTATCTTCTGCAACACCCTGAGGTGAACGGTGTCTACACGATCGGCAACGTTGATGCGAATTCGGCGATCAACGGCATCACGCAGGCTGGTAAAGCCGCGCAGGTCAAGGTCGGCGGCGTCAACATGGACGAGACCATCCTGAAGAACATCAAGTCTGGCACGCAGATGTTCGCGATCGACCAGCAGGGGTACCTGCAAGGCTATCTCGCCGTATCGATCCTGAATGGTCATGTGAACTTCGGCCTGAGCGTGCCGACGCGGGAAATCCTGACCGGACCCGGGATCGTCGACGCTTCGAATGTCGATCCGGCACTGAAGGGCGTGAAGCAGGGCACTCGCTGAGGGTCCCTCGATTGAGGTGGCGGAGTTTGCTGTCCCGTTCGGGCAGCGGATTCATCGACTGGCACGGCCGGAGCAGAGAGAGCCGAAACGGGCACTTCGCTTCGATCCCACGGAACGAGGAGCAGGTCCATGGTCTCAGTCACGCAAGTCCAATTTGCCGCGCCTGCGGCGCGTCGGTCCCTCTTTCCGGCGACTCTCGGGCGACTGTTGCGGCGTCCCGAAGCGGGCTCGTTGGCCGGATTGATCGCGGTCTTCATCTTCTTCGCGATCTTCGGCGGCCGTGTCTTCGTTTCGCCGGCGGGTTTCGCGGGTTGGCTCAACGTGGCCGCAGAGGTCGGGATCGTCGCGCTTCCGGTAGGGCTACTGATGATCGCCGGCGAACTCGACCTGTCGATCGGTGCCGTCATTCCGGCGTCGTCGGTGACCGTGGCCGTGATCTCCGGCCACTACGGGGCGCCAGAACCCGTCGGTATCCTCGCAGCACTCGCCGTAGGCCTCGCGGTGGGCTTCGTCAACGGCGTGCTCACGATCCGCACTGAAATGCCCTCGCTGATCGTGACGATCGGCACGATGTTCGCCGTCATGGGATTGACGCTCGGCTTCGCGGTGCTCCTCACGGGAAGCACGAGCACCGCGATCGTTCCGAGCGAGACTGCGAAGTTCTTCCTCGGGCAGTTCGTGGGCGGAATGTTCCAGGTGACCATCTTCTGGTGGGTCCTGATCGCCCTGGTCCTGGCCTATCTCCTTCACGTATCGCACGTCGGCAATTGGATCTTCGCCCTCGGCGGCGACCGCGTCAGCGCCCGCAACGCCGGCATCCCGACCGAGCGCCTCACCGTGACGCTCTTCATGATCAGCGGCTTCTGTGCGGCCTTCGTCGGCGTGAGCCAGGCCATGGTCTATCAGAGCGCCCAGGTCGCAGGCGGCCAGTCCTTCATTTTCAACTCGATCATGTGCGTCGTGATCGGCGGCGTGCTCCTGACCGGCGGCTTCGGCTCGATCGTCGGCGTCGTGATCGGGACCGTGACCTTCTCCATGGTGAACCAGGGCATCTACTTCACCAGCGTTGATCCCAACCTCGGGAGCGTGATCATCGGCGCATTGCTCCTGCTGGCCGTGATCATGAACGACACGTTCCGGCGGATGGCGCTGGCCTATTCCGGCAAGAAGAAGGGGTGAGGGCTCAGCCATGTATTACATCCTTCTACCATTCGGCAGATTGCTGCGGCGCCCGGAAGCCGGGTCCGTCATCAGCCTTATCGCGGTCGTCCTGTTCTTCGTCATCTTCGGCGGCGTGAATCTTCAAAAGCTGCTCGGCGCGGCGAGTTGGGTGAATTTCGCGGCCAACCTCGGCATCGTTGCGCTACCGCTCGGCCTTCTGATGATCGCGGGCGAACTCGACATCTCGATCGGCGCCATGATTCCGGCCGGCTCGATGAGCATCGCCATCCTGTCCGGTTACTATGGCCTGCCGATCGCCGTCGGCATGCTGGGGTCGATCGGCATCGGCGTGCTCGTGGGGCTGATCAACGGATTTCTGACGGTCCGGACGTCGGTTCCTTCGCTGATCGTCACGCTTGGAACGCTGGTCGCAATGCAGGGCGTGGTGCTTAGCGCCTCGGTGCTACTGACCGGAAGTGCCAGCGTCGCACTGACGGCGCCTAACTGGGCGAAGATGGTCTTCGGCCAGCTTCTCGGCGGCAGCTTCCAGATCATCATCGTCTGGTGGCTTGTCTTGTCGGCGATCTTCTACGTGATCGTGCACCACACCCGTTACGGCAATTGGATCTTCGCCATGGGTGGAGACAGGGAGAGTGCCAGGAACGCGGGCATTCCGACTTCGAAGCTCACCATTGCGCTCTTCGTTCTGTCGGCAACCTCCGCCTCGTTCGTCGGCATGTGCGGCGCCATCCTGTTCAATTCGGCGCAGGTGTCCGGCGGCATGAACTACATCTTCAACGCGGTCGTTTCGGTCGTCGTCGGTGGCGTCCTTCTGACCGGCGGGTTCGGATCGGTGATCGGCATTTTCGTGGGCACTCTGACCTTCGCTGTCGTGAGCCAGGGAATCTACTTCACCTCCATCGACCGGAACTGGTCCAGCCTGATCATCGGCGTGATGCTTCTCGTCGCTGTCCTCATGAACAACAACTTCCGGAAAATCGCGATCTCCTATTCCCTCCGCAAGAAAGCCCGAGGAGCTGAGGCATGACCACTCCGGTTCTCGAACTCAGGAACGTCAACAAATCCTTCGGACCGATCGACGTTCTCCATGACATCTCGCTGAAGGTCCACGCGGGCGAGGTCCTTTGCCTGCTCGGCGACAACGGTGCGGGCAAGTCGACGCTGATCAGGACGCTTGCTGGCGTCCACAAACCGACCTCGGGAGCGATCCTGATGGATGGTGAGGAGGTCACCTTCATTCGGCCCAAGGATGCCGCAGATCGCGGCATTTCGACCGTGCACCAGTTCGGCGGGACGTTTCCGCTCATGAGCATCGGGCGATCGTTTTTCGTCGGAGTTGAACCCACGAAGAAATTCGGTCCCTTCAGCATCTTCGATCGAAAGACGGCGAACGCGGTCGCGGTCAAGGCGGTCCAGGAATTTGGCATCACCCGGATCGACGATGGGGACAGGTTGATCGGCGGTCTTTCGGGTGGTGAGCGCCAGTCGCTTGCCATCGCCCGCGCGGTCCATTTCGGTGCCCGCGTTCTCATCCTCGACGAACCGACCGCAGCGCTCGGTGTCAAGGAGGCCGCGCACGTGCTTCGGATCATCCTCGAAGCGCGCCGACGGGGGCTCGCCGTGATCCTCATCACCCATCAGGTGATGCATGCCATGACGGTCGGAGACCACTTCGCCGTTTTGATCCGGGGTGCGCTCGCAGCCGACTTCCGCAAGGGCGAGAAGACGCGTGAGGAGATCACCGATCTGATGGCCGGCGGAGAAGCCATGGCGGGCCTCGAGGCGGAGATCGAGGGCTACATGCAGACCCATGAGGGTCACCCACCGCCAGTCGCTTAGCCGGTACGCCAGACATCCCACAGAAGGTGAACAGGCCGCTATGACCGCAACAACAACTTCCAGGTGAGTTCTATGAAGATTGCGCTCGACCCCTTCATGCACCGTCATCTCTCGCTCGAGGCGTTGCCGTTCAAAGTCAAGGAACTCGGCTACGATTGGATCGAACTGTCGCCGCGTGGCGACTTCCTCGAATGGTTCAAGGCCCCGCGCGTCTTTCCGGATCGCATCAAGGCCTTCAAGAAGGCGCTGAAGGAGGCCGATGTCCGCATCGCTTCGCTGCTGCCGATGTACCGCTGGGCGTCGAACGACGAGACAGAGCGCCGCGCGGCCGTACGCCACTGGAAGCGCGCGATCGAGATCGCCGTCGAGATGGAAGTCGACACGATGAACTCCGAGTTTGGGCGCGGACCGCATCCGGACAAGGGCTCCTGCTACTGCTGCCACACCGGCTCGATGATCGAAACCTGCGAGGACGCCTGGTGGCGGTCGATGGATGAGCTCGTGCCGATCTTCGAGAAAGAGGGCATCAATCTCCATGTCGAGCCGCACCCCGAGGATTGGTGCGAGACTTTGCAGCCCGCCGTCGACATCATCCGGACCGTGAATTCACCGCGGGTGAAGTTCCTCTACTGCGCGCCGCACACGTTCTATTTCGGCGACGACACCAAGGCGATGCTGCGCGAATGCGCCGATGTGCTGGCGCATGTCCATGTCGGCGACACCTTCAATCACAAGGCCTCGTCGGGCCTGCGCTACATCCTGAATCCACCTGGCACTAACGCCCGCGTGCACCAGCACCTCAACATCGGCCAGGGCGAAGTGCCTTGGGACGACTTCTTCGGCACGCTCGCGGAGATCGGCTTCGACGGGATCATGAGCTCATGCGTCTTCGCGTGGGAGGACCGCGCCGACGAGTCCGGCCGATTCATGCGCACGAAGATGCAGGACTACGTCGAGAAGTACTGGAGAGCGAAATGAGTCTCAAAGTCGGCGTCATCGGGACGGGGATGATCGGTCAGGATCACATCCGTCGACTGACCCAGGTTCTCTCAGGTGTCGAGGTCGTCGCTGTCACCGACATCGACCAAGACCGGGCTCGGGCGGCAGCGCCCCGCGGCGCGTCAGTTTTCGACACGCCGCAAGCCTTGATCTCATCCGATGCGGTTGAGGCGGTCGTCATTTGCTCATGGGGACCGGCTCATGAGGAGCAACTGCTCGCCTGTATCGCAGCGTGCAAGCCAGTGTTTTGCGAGAAGCCGCTCGTAACCTCGGAAGCTGCCGCGCGGCGCGTCATGGAGGAGGAGGTCATCTTCGGGCGCCGACTCGTGCAGGTCGGCTTCATGCGCCGCTTCGACGCCGACTATCGGCGGCTGAAGCGGGTCATCGACAGCGGATCGCTCGGCGCCCCCCTGATGTTCCACTCCGTTCATCGCAACGCGTCGGTGCCGGCTGGGCTCTACACCTCCGACATGCCCTTGAACGACACGTTGGTGCACGACGCGGACATATCGCGCTGGCTGCTTTCCGATGAGATCGCCGGCGTTGAAGTTCGCGTGCCGCGCCGCTCCACCCGCGGCGGCGACCTGCGTGACCCGGTGGTGGTGCTGCTACACATGGCCTCTGGAGTGCTGGTCGACGTCGAGATCTCGGTCAACATTGCGTTCGGTTACGATATCCGGGGCGAGGTGAGCTGTGAGCAGGGGGTCGTGGCGCTCCCGAACCGGCCCGCGACCGTCATTTCTGACCGCCATGGCATTCGTCAGGCCATCCCCGAGGATTGGCGCGAGCGATTCATCGAGGCCTACGACCAGGAATTCCGGGAGTGGATCGTCGCGGCCTCCGAAGGGACGGCCACTGGTCCGTCCACCTGGGACGGCTATGCCGCGACCCTGACCGCGGATGCCGCGTTGCGCGCCGCCTCCAGCGGCGGTCTTGAACGCATCGCGATGATCGACAAGCCCGCACTCTACGATGCTCCGCTCGCGCTCGCGGCCGAGTAGGCGCTCATCCAGGGAGAGTTGTCATGATCAACGGAGAGAAGACGATCAGCAGCCCCTTGCGCTGGGGTATGATCGGCGGCGGCCGCACGGGCCAGGTCGGCTACAAGCACCGCACTGGCGCATTGCGCGATGGCACGTACCGGCTTCTCGCGGGTGCCTTCGACCTCGACGCGGATCGGGGGCGGGACTTCGGCGTGAAGCTCGGCGTGGCCGCCGACCGCTGCTATGCCACCTCTCAGGATCTCATCGCGGGCGAGACTGCGCGCGACGACGGCATCGAGGTCGTGTCGATCGCGACTCCGAACTTCACGCATTACGAGATCGCCAAGGCGTGCCTTCAGGCCGGCCTCCACGTCATCTGCGAAAAGCCGCTCTTTTTTACCCTGGCCGAGTGCGAGGAGATCGCGGCCCTTGCCAAGGAGAAGGGACTGATCGTTGGCGTGACCTACGGCTTCACGGGTCACCCGCTCGTCCATCAGATGGCCGCGATGGTGAAGAAGGGCATGCTCGGCGAGATCCGCATCGTCGACCTCGAATATACCCACGGCTTCAATTCCGGCGATGACATCGGGGCCGGCGAGGCGGTCAAGTGGCGGACGAACCCAAAGACGGCCGGCCCGACTTTCGTCCTTGGCGACATCGGCACCCACCTCTACTACTTCTCGGCGATCGTGCTGCCGCATATCAAGGTCGAGAAGCTGCTTTGTGACCGCAAGGCCTTCATTCCCACTCGCGCGCCGCTGGAGGACCATGCGACGGTCCTGATGCACTACGACAACGGCGCCAGAGGTCGCCTCTGGGTCTCGTCCGTGGACGCCGGCAACATGGGCAGTCAGCGGTATCGCTTCGTCGGTTCGAAGGCTTCGGTGTCCTGGTCCGACAGTCATCCAGATCAGCTCGTCTATGAAGTTCAGGGCGAGCCGGGACGCATCCTTCACCACGGCATGCCCTATCTGGAGACGGAGAGCCTCGCCATCGACCGGATGGGTGCACTCCACACCGAAGGGCTCGGCGACAGCTGGTCCAACATCTATCTCTGGATCGCCGAGGCGATTGACGCGGCGAAGCGCAGCGATCAGGCCTTCCTCAGAACTCACCACTACCCCAGCATCGAAGCCGGGACCGAAGGTGTCCGCTGGCTGGAGAACTGCGTCCGGTCCGCTGACGCAGGCTCGGCCTGGGTCGACTTCCAATAGCGCGCTGACTCCCCAACTGGGCGTGCATCAGCACGCCCTCTCTTTTTTCAGGATGGAACGATCATGAAACTTTCGATCTGCACCGATGTGATGGGCGATCTCTCTTTCACCGACATGCTCGACAAGTGCGTCCGACTTGGTGTCGAGGGCATCGAGATGACGGGGGGCGGCTGGTCGCGTGCGCCGCACTTCCGGGCCGACGAGCTCCTCGCCGACAAGACGCTGCTCAAGACGAAGCTCAAGGAGATCGAGACGCGCGGTCTTCAGATCGCTGCCCTCAATTGCTCGGCGAATCCACTCGATCCCGGCCCAATGGGAAAGCGCCATCGCAAGGAAATGGAAGAGACGATCCGGCTTGCCGGCGAGATCGGTGTCAAGACCATCGTCACCATGTCGGGCCTGCCGGAAGCGGCACCTGGCGACACGGTGCCGAACTGGCTCGTCTACACCAAGAGCTGGCCAGACGAGATGCCCGAGCGCGATCGCTATCAATGGGAGGAGCGGGCGTTCCCGCTGTGGCACGGCCTCGTGAGGCTCGCGAAGGAAGTCGGCGTCGAGAAATATGCGCTGGAGAATTTCTCGGCGATGCTGGTCTGGAACCCCGAGACCTTGTTTCGGCTTCGCAACGCGGTCGGTCCAACGGTCGGAATGAATCTCGATCCTTCGCACCTGATGTGGATGGGCGCGGATCCCATCGCATCGGCCCGCGCGCTCGGCGCGGCCATCCACCATTGCCACGGCAAGGACACGCGGATTGAACGGGGACTGGCTGACGTGAACGGTCTTCTTGAGCTGAAAGAGGTTACGGACGTCGCCAATCGCGCGTGGAATTACGTCGCGGTCGGCGCTGGTCACGACCTTCAGTGGTGGAAGGAGTTCTTCTCGGTCGTCCGGATGTGCGGCTACAACGGCTGGGTCAGCCTCGAAATGGAAGATTTTACCATGTCGACGGACGCCGGCATCCAATCTTCGGTGAGCGCTCTCCAGGCGACGATCAGCCGCTGAACTCGGCGGCCGGACGTCGAGCACTAGCAACGAGCATGGGATGACCAACAGGATCACGATTGCGACTGCGCCTTGCTGCCGGGGGGTCGACGACATCGGTAACCCACATCTGCCAACCTGGGAGAAGGTGCTCGACGAAGCGGCGGCCGCTGGCTTTGGCGGCCTCGAGCTCGGCCCCTACGGCTATCTGCCGCTCGACGTCGCGCGCGTCTCGGAGGCCCTGGCGAAGCGCAACTTGAAGATCGTCGCTGGCACGATCTTTGACGACCTCGTTTCACCGGCGAACCGCGCGAACCTGCTTAAGCAGACCGACGAAATTTGCGCGCTGATCGTCGCCCTACCGAAGCCGCCGACCCACGACGGCCAGCGCTATCCGGCGCCCTATCTGACCGTGATGGACTGGGGCCATGACGAACGCGACTACGCCGCCGGACATTCCGACCGCGCGCCGCGCCTCAATGATGCGGCTTGGGCGGACATGGTCGAGAACATCCGCGTCATCGCGACGCTCGCCCGCGATCGATACGGTGTCCGCGCCGTAATCCACCCGCATGCCGGCGGCTACATCGAATTCGCCGACGAGCTCGCGCGCATCGTCGCCGACATTGATCCCGACGTGGCCGGGCTCTGCCTCGACACGGGCCATCTCGCCTATGCAGAGATGGATCCGGTCGAGACGTTGCGCCGCTACTGGGAGCGCACCGACTACATCCATTTCAAGGACATCGACCCGGCCATCTTTGCGGCCGTGATGGGCGAGCGCATCCGCTTCTTCGACGCCTGCGCCAAAGGCGTCATGTCCCCGATCGGGCACGGCTCGATCGACTATCCGCGCGTCCGGGCGCTGCTCAGCGAGCTTGGCTACGGCGGCTACATCACCATCGAGCAGGAGCGGGACCCCCGCAACACCGGTTCGATCCTTCAGGACCTGGCGGCGAGCCGTGCTTTCCTCGCCGGCGTCGGGCTTTGAACTCACGGAGACCTCAGATGCGGACCCTCGACGTTATCACGATCGGAAGATCTTCGGTCGATCTCTACGGCGCGCAGGTCGGCGGGCGGCTCGAGGACATGGGATCGTTCAACAAGTACATCGGCGGCTC
>NZ_JBANBA010000083.1:0-43145 GCF_059803475.1 Bradyrhizobium sp. UFLA05-89
CACCTCCCGCAGAACAAAAGCGGAAAGTGTAACCCATGTGTCCGGTACGTACCGTCACCTATGTCTCAGGCTGCTCACAAGGATTTGGGGCGGCTTCTCGCGCTTCGCCTTTTCCTCCACCAACGAAACAACCAACCCTAGGTTCTTGCCCGGTGCCGAATGCGTTCCGCCGCTTCGAACGCGCGGCATTGGCGGGCCGCCCCTTTCAAAACAGTCTCTGCGCTGGTTTGCACTCGCCATTGAATTTCTTGAGACCATCGCGTTCAATGAACTGAGCAATCAACGCACCGGTTACGCGGTTGAGCGTGACGCCGCCTTTGTCCGGATCCGTTGAAGCGACCGTTACCCCCGACAAATCTCCGGACATCGTCCATTTCACGTCATTTATCATCAAAGTCTGTTTGCCAATATCAACAGCGACCGCAATGGAAGACCTCTCGCCTACTCGGTTGACCTGTTTGCCTTGATGGATCACTTCAACTGTTCCCCAGCATGACAACAGCTGTTCGTCAGCCTTTGCGTTGGCGGAAGCGATGAGTGCAAAAACGGATACCAAGACCAATAGCGCCGCGCGCTTGGTAGGTGAGGCGTCAATATCCAGGGACGCGACAGATGCGGCAGTCAGATCGTCCATGAGAACCTCCCGAAAAGCACCGACCTAGGTCAGTGAGCGCCTTGGTCATGGTCAGGCAGGCAATTGCTCGCGCACTCGACGACCATCTCGCGTTCAAGGGAGAACCGAGATGGCCCTACTCATTGCTCACCGCGGGGGCCCTTATCCTCAGTCTCCTCGATCAGCATGTCGAGTTGACTCGCTAGATCGCTCAAGCTCTCAAAGTCACCTTGGCGCAAGGCGGCATCCTTGGCCAACTTCAGCCATTCGCTGGCGAGTTGCAGCCAAGCTTCCTTATCGATCGGATCGTCTGCCTGCCTCGCAGATTTGCAGCATTCCTCGGCCTTCCAGCGGAACCGATTTGCGGTACTCTCGGACATGACGGGCACCCCCGCGTGTCCCCACCCGAGCGGTGCACGCTAGGCCGACACCGACGAGGGTTATTGAGCCAAATCAAGGAGCATCGGGATATCGCCTATCGGCCCGCTTCGCACGCTTTGGCCCCCTGTCGGCTGATTGACGTAAACCGGACTCGTTGCGCTCAAAGCGAGTTATTCCGAGTCTGCCCCCAAAGGCGACGTTGCCCTTGAGCGGCCAGTAGTAAGCCCAAAGGCCGCAAGTCGTGGCCGCGGCAGAAGAAGAAGACTTGGCAATTGCCCCTCAGGGCGGAGGCGACGCTTCGAGCACCAAGACCCAGTCGCCTTCACCAGATTTGTTGACTCCCGAAGGAGTGAACCGCCTGCTCCCCTCATTGGCGAAAGGAGATCCCGTCACGTCCGTGTACTCTCCACTCGTGGGATCGTACCAGCGAGCCGTCGCCGTGCCCGCGAGCCTGGACATGTCGACCGTGATGGTCCGAATTGATGGCATGTAAACGATCACCAGCGAGCCATTGGGTGTTCGGGCAGCCGTCGCGCAAGTGTTGCTTGTGATGTATCCAATGCCCCAATACTTTCGGAAACGACCGAGCGCCCTTGACATCAGCGAGTCTTGGTCATGGCCAGCGTACGCCATGAATTTTCCGACAGCACACGAAAAGTAGTCATAGCCAGCAGTCACGACTGCGTGGGTTTGATCGGGCACCAGATCATACCATCTTCGCGAGGCGAAAAGCTTTTCCATGTGGCTTAGCTGGATTACGCCCGACGTATCCAGCTTGGCTTCCCATCCCTTCCGAAGCTGCCAGGAGTGGGCGCTGCCATAAAGCTGTCCCGCGGCGCCGCTGAGCATCGACCAATACTCTTGTTGTCGCAAGTTTCGCGTAGAACTGTCACCAGTGAGTTGCCCCTCGAACTCGTAGTTGGCTTCCACCATGAAGACGGGCTTGAAGTTCGCGCGATTGTATTCAGTTAGAACCTGCGCATAGGTGGGAAAGTAGGTGTATGCCGCATCGAGCTCGATGAGGGGCGCCCATGAATCGTCGTCCAGAGAACCGCTGGTCGTATAGTTGAGCTCGACCGTATGGATGTGGTTTTTATCGATGCTTCTGATCCCGCGTGCGACGGCCTTCACTAAATCGTCGTCGGCAGCATTTTGCCATGACTGCAGGTCGTTACCATGCATCCAGACAAGGTTGGGAAAATCCTTGTAGCGACTTCCCAAATATTGCCCGTACGCGAATGCTTTGGACTTGCCGTTCTTTCGGAGGAAATCCAGCCAGCTGATCGTCTCGATGGGGTCCAGGAGTACGACCATGCCGTGATCCGCCGCAATGCGGAGCATATCGTCGACCCGCTGAAAGTACGCCGGATTTGGTGTTGCAAGGTCGCCCGGAACCAGAAAAGGTGCAATTCCATCAAACGTCTTTGCCTCTATGTTGCAACTCGCTTCAGTGAAAATGCAAAGCAGGTTGATCCAAAGCGTGTTGATGCCATAGCTCCGACGATTGACCATAAAAGCCGCCGCCTCGCTCTGCGACAAACTGGTGATCAATTGTTGTGGGGAGTCTCCGACCATCAGGAACGGAGTGTTTTTCTGGTCGACGAGATAGCGGTTGTTGCGGCTTGCTTTGAGTGGATAAACAGGACCGCCAGGAGATCCAGATCCGGAGATTGGAGGGTACATCGGAGCTTCTTGCGCAAGAAGGCAAGGCATCGGCCCGATAAATAGGGCTCCTCCCAACAGCGCTCTGGCTACAGAACGAAGCATTTGTCACTGATCCAATCATGCATCGCAGCATCAACGATCAAACTATGTTCTTCGGATGATCATATCACGCTGGAAGCGCGTGGGCGGCGACTGTCCGCTTATCGCTCGCGCATGCGGTCTGGACATCCATCATCGACACGCTCCTCAACTTTTGAAGAGTTCGGTAAGGAGCACGGTGACAATGCACTCAATAACCCCGCCGCTTTCGCAGGTTCGAAGGCGCACGAATTAAGTGCACCGTAATTCCCAGCGCCCCTCCCGAAGGCCCCTTAATCTTCGACCCGGAACAGCCGCCATCGCTCGGGCACGCCTTTGAGCTGGTGAACGCCGTGATCCCTGAAGCGGATTTGCGCGTGCGACGCGAGCAGGTCCTTGACCGCGCTCGAGACCAGGACTTCACCGGCGCGCGCTTTCGCGGCGATGCGCGTGCCGATGTGAAAGGCAAGACCGACCATTTCGCCCCCGCTCACCGTGTACTCGCCCGCATGCAGCCCTACCCTGATCTCGAGCCCGAGCGTGCGCACGGCCTTTTGGATCGCTGTCGCGCAATTGACCCCGGCAGCCGGCGCCTTGAACGTCGCCAGCACTCCGTCCCCCGTCGTCACGACCTCCTTTCCGCGCGACGTCTTCAGCTCTTTGCGCACGGCCGCGTAATAGTGGCCCATCACCTTTGTCCAACGCGCATCGCCGAGCTTTGCAGCCTTTTCGGTGGAGCGGACGATATCGACGATCAGGATCGTGGCGAGCGCCTGTTTGAGCTCGGTGCCGCGCTCGACGGATCTGCGCCGGAGCGCAATCGGCCCGGCCAGCGGTTCGTAACGATGGTTGCGGCGCCGCGCGATCGCGGCTTTTGCATAGTCCTGGGCACGCTGCGCCGTGCCGCAACGAACTGTTTTCTCTCTCGGCGCAAGCGTCCAGTAAACCTTCCGCCCGTCTCCGGCGCCATGGACTTCCACGGCGCCCCACTTCAGGAAAACCGCCGAGCCAACGCGCCGAACACACCACGCCTTCGACGTGTATCCGGAAACGTTCGACTGATGGACTCCGATGCGAAGGAATTTTGGCATGAACGTACGGCCATTCGCAGGAACGTTTGGGAAAGCCTGCTTCAAAACGTAATCGTACACCCCTGCGTTGGCAACCGCGCCGCCTGACCGACGATCTCCGACAAAGGCGACGAAAGGGCGTTGCGCGCCGCTGTGGCGATCATGCCTCAAGCGCGCTTGGCGCCGTCTGCCGGGCCGGGCGACGGAGGCATTGGCAATACGCCCCAGCCATTCACGCCGACGACGGCACGGCCTCCGCCAAATACTGCGCAAACAGGCGCTCGCCGTTTTGCGCGGCGCGACGCTCCTGTTCGGCGACCTCAGCGCGGGCTTCGTCGTGGCGACCGAGCTCGATCAGCGCCTGCGCGCGGAGCGCACCGAACCAGGTCTGCCAGGTCTCGAAGCCAGTGGCCTTCCAGGCGGCGATGCCCTCGTCGAGGCGCGCAAGGCCGCTCTCCACCGCGCCGTCCTGAATGTCGGCCCAGCCGAGCGCGACGTCGGCGAAGGCGACGAATTCCGGAAAGCCCATCTCGACGCAGAACGGGCGGCAGCGCGTCGCCCAGTCGCGGGCGGTCGCGACGTCGTCGCGCAGCATCGCGACGATGAAATTGGCGAGCATGGAAAAGCCGCGTGAATGCGGTTGGCCGAGCGCCTCTGCAAGCGGCACCGCGTCCCGCGCATGAGCCGCGCCGGCCTCGCCCGCGCCCGTCATCGCGCAGGCGATGCCGAGATAGAAGCGGCCGAATACGCCGAAATCCATCATGTAGTGCGGATAGAGCGGCGCGTGGCGCTCCGGCCGGTAAAGCCCGACCGTCTCGCTCAGGCGTTTGCGCGCTTCCATCGCGTCGCCGAGATGCAGGCGGATCATGCCGTTCATGTTGCCGGCCGCGAGCGTGTGCTCTTCGCTGGGGTCTCGGGCCTTCATCGCATCGAGCGCTTCGGCGAGCGGCAGCGCGGTTGCAAATTCGGCCTTGCCCCAGTGATACAGCGCAAGGCCATAGGTGATGCGAAACAAGGACGGCGTGTCGGGCAGCGCGCGGCAGGTGTCATAGGCGCGCCGCTGCACGGCGCCGAAGTCGGGACTGCCGGGGCCCTTCATCACCATCTGGGCCGGGCCGAGCACGGCGAGCAGGCCGAGCTCCTCGCGCCTGCGCGCCTCGTCATCGGGCTGGTCGGCGAGCGCATCGAGACCGGCCTGCAACAACGCCGCCGCCTCCTGCGCGCTGCCGCGCCCGATCGCGGCGCCCCCCGCGCGCAGCCACCATCCGGCGGCCGCATGCGGCTTGCCGCCGAGGGTGAAATGACGGGCGACAATCTCCGGCTCGCGCTCGGCGATCTCAGTGAAGTCCGAGATCAGTCGCTGCGCGACACGTTCGTGCAGCTCGCGCCGCGGCCGCGCGAGCAGCGAGGCGTAGGCGGCATCCTGGATCAGCGCATGCTTGAAACTGAGGTTCTCGCCCGGCCCCTGGCCGACCAGGCCGGAGGCGAGGATTGCCTGCAGGGGCCCGTCGAGTTCGTCAAGGGACTGCTCCGTCACCGCGGCGAGCAACGCGGGCGCGAACTCGCGCCCGATCACGGCGCAGACCTGGATCACGCGCCGGGCCGGGCCGAGTCGATCAAGCCGCTCGGTCAACAGGTCGGAAAGGGTTTCGGGCAGATCGCCGCGGCGGATACGATCCGGCGACTCCAGCATCATGCGCGTCATCTCTTCGACGAACAGCGGCACGCCGTCGGTCTTCGCGACGATGCGCGACACGTCGGTGGGCGACAGCCCGATGTCGCGCCCGATCGCTTCGGCAAAACGGGAAGAATCGTCCGCCGTCAACCGGTCGACCGCGAGGGTGGTCACGCTCTCGCGCGCGGCCCATTCGAGCCGTGATCCGGGTCGCGTGGTCGCGATCATCATCAGGGGTGCGGCGGGGTTTGCCTCGACGAAGCCGGAGAGGAAATCGAGCGAGGTGGGATCGGCCCAGTGCAGATCCTCATAGACGACGACCAGCGGCTTCTCACGCGCTTGCGCGACCATGAGCTCCTGCAGGATCGCGAGCGTGCGCGCGCGCTGCTCGGGCGGGCTCATGCGGACGGGGGGCACGTCCTCGCCGGCGATGCCGAGCAGGCTCGCGAGCAGCGCCGGCGCTTCGGGATCGGCCACCGGCCGGCCGTCGAGAAACACGCGCAGCTTGTGGAGCCGCACGCCGTCTTCGTCATGGGCCGCGATGCCGCACTGACGCTGCAGCAGATCGATGTGGGGATGCAGCACGGTGTTGGCGAGCGCGGCATTGCATTGCAAATTGACGGTCTGGAACGCGGCGTCCGGCGCGGTCTCGTCCAGCACGTGCGCAAGGCGCGACTTGCCGATGCCGGCTTCGCCGACGAGATTGATGAACTGCGCCGATCCCCCGCAGGCCGCGTCGAACAGGCGCCGAAGCGCATCGCGCTCGACATGGCGATTGATGAGCGGAGCGCGGGCGATATCGAGCCGCCGCTCGAAGCGGCTGCGGCCGGCGCGAATCCCGGTGGGCACGAACGCCGCGATCGGCTCGGCGAACCCCTTCAGCGTTTGCGGCCCGAGCGCGCGAGCCTCGAACACACCCTCGACCAGGCGCGCGGTCGACTGCGCCATGATGACCTCGCCCGGCGCAGCCAGCGACTGCAACCGTCCGGCAATGTTGAGCGCCGCGCCGGTGAAATTGTCCTCGATGCGTGCGGTGGCCGCATTGCCCTGCCCGACGATCACACCGGTGGCGATGCCGACGCGGACCTGAAGCGGCGTGCCGGCGACCGCAGGCGCAAGCCGCGCGACCTTGTCGACGATGGCAAGACCGGCGCGAACCGCACGCTCGGCGGCGTCCTCATTGGCGATCGGGTAGCCGAAGCAGACCACCACGCCGTCGCCGAGATGATGCAGGATGAAACCGCCGAAGCCGTCGACGGTCTCGCGGATGGCCATGCGATAGGCGGCGAGGCCGTCGAGCAGCTCTTCGGGATCGCGCCCGTCGATCATCTGGGTCGAGCCGACGAGATCGGCGAACAGCACGGTCATGCTGCGGCGTTCGCCAAGCGCAAGCCGGACCGTCACCGGCTTCGCCTCGGCAATCCGCGCGCCGCAGGCGCCGCAGAACTTGACGCCCTCGCCGAGCGGCGTGCCGCACTGGGTGCAGAAGGCGGTCAATGGACCGGTGTCCGCTTCGGCAGCAGGGTAAAACCCTGGCTGCTCGCCTGCGCGGTGCCGATGGCGAACATCAGGAGCATGTCATAGTCGAGCCCCCGTGGCATCTGCGTGAGGGCGCGGTGAACCGCCTGCGGATCGACCGGCTTTGCGGGATTGGGCGCGAAACGCACGAACGGCAGCGCCGTCATGCTCGCAGTAGAGACGGCCGCGGGAAGCAGCAGCGCGGGCAACAGATTCTGCGGCTGGTTGCCCGGACGGTTCTGATACCACTGCGCCCATTGCGGGCCGCCCGGTGTGTAGAGGCAGAACGGCTTTCCGTCCGGCGGCAGCGACGCAATGATCGGCGAGGGATACATCCGCGCCGGGACCAGGCTTTGGGCGGTGCCATGGCAGCTCAGGCAGGCGGACGCATGGAAGCCGCCGGAGACATCGGTATGCTTGACGTCCGGCGAGTCGCAATCGGCGTCGGTCTTGAGCTGGCCGCGCTGCACGCCCTCCACCAGGATCACGCCGTGGCGCTGGGCGATGTCGATCGGGCCCGACATGCGCCCGCCCCATCCGAGGGTGGCCTCGGTGTAGGCAGGCGCCTTCGGATTGCGCCAGAACTGCGTGAGCGCCGTGCCGGGCGGATGACCTTCCGGATAATGATCGAATTGCGGATCATTGCCCCAGGTGGCGCCGAGCGGCACCAGCTGGTCCCAGGCGCCCGTGCCCTTGGGCACATCCTTGTCGTAAACGAAGGTCGCAAACACCCAGCCCGTCTCCGGCGCCGCGTCGGTGTCCTTGACGATGATGTCGAACTGCATCACGCGCAGGTCCGTCACTTGCAACGTGTAGGGCGCGTTCGAGCCGTGCAGGCGATGGTCGAGGATCTCCTTGAGCGGCGGCCGATACACGCGCCAGATCGCGGCGCCATCGACCACCGGCCAGTCGGCCGGCGTCGCCGCCACGCCGCCCGCCTTCACTACGAGCCCGCCCTCGGGGAAGCTCGCGGCAGTGATATCGGGGACGCCCACGTCCTTCCAGATCTTACTCAGCATCGTCGCCGCCATGCGGTCGTAGTAGACGATGGTGTGGTTTTCGGTGTCGCTCTTGAGCCCGCTGTTGGTCTCGCTCGCGCCAAGGATGATCTGCCCGGTGAATGCACCAAGGATCGGATCGCGTCCGCTGTCATAGTCGCCGGGCGCGTCCGCCGGCCCCATCCAGGGCATGTCGTACCAGCCGCTCGAAGCCGGATCCCATTGCGCGGGCGCCTCGATCATCTTGCGCAGCGACGGCGCGACATAGTCCTTCAGCCGCGCCATGTAGTCGGCGGCGTTGGCAACGGTGATGGGGCCCTTCGGCTTGACGTCGCGCCACGACCGCTCGGGCGGCTGCGCGGGATAGTCGTGGCTCAGCTTGCGGAACTTGTAGGGTCCCTCGAACGGCGGCGGGTTGGAGTCCGCCGGCGGGTAGACGCCGAAATTGGACGCGAACGGATCAGGCGCGTCGGCCGCGAATGCCGCCGCGGGCATGAGCGCAGGTATCAGTGCAAGTTTCAGCGTCAGCGTCGTGGCGGCCTTGGCGACGACCGCCCAGCTCGACCGGGATTCAGACCGCGGCATGTGCACCCCCTCGTGCCCATGGGACTGCTGCTCAAGCGCGCATGCCTGCAGGACACGGCTTCCGGCGTTCAATCTGAACCCGAGACCCCGTTTGCGCAAGCGCGCCGGCGAACGCCCCCATTAAATTTGCAGAGCTTTGGAATTTGCAGAAATTTGAAGCCTTGCCGAAACGACCCTGCCGGGACGATTGACACGTTCAGAAACAAATACGCCGCCCCCAGCGGACGAGGCCTAGCATGGGATTACCCGAAGACTTGTGACATCCTTCACAATTCGGCGAGGGTTTGGCGGCTGACGTCGGAGACGCCTGGCATCGACCTCCGGCGCGGCGCCATGATCCTCGACGACCGCGTGACCCCAAAGTTGATGGTCGGTGGGCTGCTCGCGATCTCCGGCGTCGCCATCACACCAGTGAGATCGAGCGCTCGACCAATTTGAAAACCCGGAAGTCGCGCCGTGCCCAGCGTCGGCGTGGTGACGCGAGAAAATGCCGACGCTGCGAAATGTCAGGCCAGGCGCTTCAACATCCGTATCAAACCGGAACTTGAAGCCGGAACTTGAAAGCCGGAACTTGGCGCCAAGCGGGAACCCGCCATCGACTGCGATCAACGCTTTCGTGAAATATGAAGCAGCTCACAGTCCTAAATCGACGTCCGGGTTACCCGGGCGAAGAATTCCGGCCGTCGATTTGGGGGCGATGAGATCGGAAGTGCGCCTGATGACTGACGGGAAAAGACATGAACCAGGAGATCGGAGCGACAGGCTATGTCCTGATCGTCAACAATGATCCATTGATGCGGCAGGCGGTGAGCAGCTACTTTTCCGACCACAATTTCCGCACCAGCTGCTCGTCCGACTGGAGCGAGCTGAACTGCACCCGAACGCTTCCCAGCTTGATCATCATGGACCAGCCAAACGGCCTGCATGACGGGCTGGATCGACTGCGATCCATCCGGTCGAAATCAGATGTTCCAGTCATCGTCACCGGCAACCGCGCCGACGAGGTTGATTCTGTCGTCAGCCTCGAACTTGGCGCCGACGACTACATCGTAAGGCCCAGTCCCGGAGAATTGCTCGCACGTGCCCGCGCGATACTGCGACGCCGGGAAATGTCGCGTTCAGCGCAAAGTCGTGTACGGGAAGGCGGCGGCTACAGGTTCAATGGCTGGCGGCTTGAGCGCTATGGCCGACGTCTCGTAGACCCCCTCGAAACACCGGTCTCGCTAACCAAAGGCGAGTATGCCCTGTTGCTGGCGTTCCTCGAAGCACCTGAACGCCCCCTTTCGCGTGAGCATCTCCTGAATGCGACGCGGGTTCGTGAAGATATCTTCGATCGGAGTGTCGATGTTCAGGTCCTGCGGCTACGGCGCAAGTTGGAGATTGATCCGAATGCACCGCCCATGATCCGGACCGAACGTGGCGTCGGCTATGTTTTTGCCCTGCCGGTCGAGCGCTTTTGACCAATTCTTCCCGCCGGCCATGTGAGGCCCCGCCTCGATGGCGACGCCGGCAGAAAGACGCGTGCTGCGTTGGGAGCAATGGCGTTGCTCAAATCTCCTTTCGCAAACGGACCCGATGTGATTTTGCCGGGCGCACGTTGTTGCGCCTTGTAGCCGAGCCTGTGAGTCATCTTGCAGACGGTGCGTTCGTTGCCATGAACCACCTCGCTACGGCTGTAACGCAATGCGCAGTCCCTGAAATTCTTCCGTAGCGCGTCTCGCTCATCCTGCGGGCGGCTCGCTCAGCTTCGCCTCGGCCGAAGCTTGTGGCGACCGACATCGTAACCATCGGGAGCCCTACGCATGTCAAATCCGATACTCAAGCAAGCTGTCGTCATCGGTGCGGGGATGGGAGGTCTTGCTGCGGCAAAGGCTGTCGCGCCGTACTTCGAAAAGGTCACGGTGTTCGATCGTGACGCGCTGCCGGACGTGCCAGCGCCTCGCTTCGGCACGACGCAGGCATGGCACACGCATGGGCTGCTCGCGGGCGGACACCGGGCACTCGAATTTCTGTTTCCTGGCATCGAGCACGATCTCATCGAGGCTGGCGCCATTCGGATACGCGTTCGGCGCGACATGCGCCTTGAAGCGCCGGGCTTCGATCCTTTCCCGCAGCGCGACCTCGGCTTCGATCAATTCGGCATGTCGCGTGCCGCGCTCGAGCACGTCTGTCGTCGGCGGGTCGAACGTATCGGGCATATCGAGTTCAGGCCGCGCACGCGTGTAACAGAAGTCATTGCCTCGCACGACAATCGTGCGGTGACGGGAGTGCGCTTTGACGACATGCGCGGGAGGGAGGGAGGCCTCGCTGCGGATCTGGTCGTCGACGCCTCGGGGCGGGCTTCGCCAACGCTTCGCTTGCTCGAAGCGATCGGCTCGGCGAAACCGGCAGCGATCGAGATCGGCATCGATCAGGCCTACGCGACGGCCATCTTCGAAAAGCCCGACGACGCTCCGACGGATTGGCTCGGCATGGTGCACGTGCCGATGCCGCCGGCCAGCAGCCGCCTCGCGATCATCATGCCCATAGAGGGGCAACGATGGAGCGTCTCGCTTTGCGTAAATCACGGCGAGGCGGCGCCCGGCGACATTGACGGGTTCATGGCTTTCGCCAAGTCGCTCCGCCGTCCCACCGTCTACGATGCGATCCGCGGCGCGAAGCAGATCGGCAACATCGAGCGGTTCGGAATGCCGTGCAGCGTGCGGCGCGCTTTCGACAAGCTCGACCGTTTCCCTCGCGGGTTGATCCCGCTCGGGGATTCGATCTGCCGCTTCCCTCCGGTCCAGGGCCAGGGGATGTCCGTCGCCGCGCAGGAGGGCTGCGTTCTGGCGACCCTGCTCGAGTCGCGCTGCCGACTCACCGATCCGCTCGATGGCCTCGCGGAAGCCTACGTCCGCGACATCCAGCCGCTTCTCGAAACCCCATGGACCGTCGCGATGGACGATCTCGTTTATCCGCAGACGCGCGGTGTGCGGCCGCCGGACCTCGAAGCGAGGATGCAATACGCGCGCGCGCTCATGCGGCTCGCAGCCGAGGATTACGAGACGGACAGGATCGTCTGCGAAGTACGGGGGCTCCGCAGGCCGCAAAGCGCGCTGCGCGCACCCGAGCTGGCAAGCCGCGTCAAGTCCATGATGGCGGTTGCGTAGGCCTTTTTCGAAATCGCAAGTGGAGGAATTAATGAACGTCATGAACAAATCGACCGCTTCCGACCCAGCCGCGGAACTGGGTGCGAAGATGCAGGGACGAATCGTGGCACGGGGCGACGGCGACTATGCCCGCACGCGGCGGGTATGGAACGGCGCCGTCGAGAACCAGCCAGCGTTATTTGCAGTGTGTGAGACGTCCGCGGACGTGCAAGCGGCGGTGCGGAGTGCGCGTCGGCACGGAGTTCCTCTGTCGGTACGCGGCGGAGGTCATGACTGGGCGGGCCGCGCCTTATGCCCGAACGGACTCGTCGTCGACCTCGGCAAGATGAGGCAAGTCATCGTGGATCCGCACGCTCGAACAGCGACCGTCTCCGGCGGCGCAAGGATCAAAGACGTGGCTGCCGCCGCGGGTTTCTACGGTCTGGTTGCGGCATTGGGCAACTGCGGTGAGGTCGGCGTCACCGGCCTCACCCTGGGCAGCGGCTACGGCCCTCTGAACGGTCGGTACGGCCTGGCGGCGGATAATTTGCTGGGTGCCGAGGTGGTGCTCGCGGACGGGCGGCGCATAACGACCGGACCGGATGCGGAGCCCGAGCTGTACTGGGCGCTACGCGGCGGCGGCGGCAACTTCGGCGTTGTCACCTCCATGCGGATCCGGTTGCATGAAGCGCGCCGCATGCTCGCGGGATCGATCGTTTATCCCTGGACCGAAGCCGAGTCAGTGCTGCGCCGCTACGCGGCGTTCGCGGAAACCATGCCTGACGAACTCGGTGTGTCAGCGATCATGACATCCGGTCCGGATGGCCAGCCCGCGCTCATGCTGTCGCCGCTGTGGAACGGCGACCAACATCGAGGGGAACGCATCATCGGTGACCTCCAGGCCCTTGGAGCGCCGCAATTCGCACAGCTTGGGCCGATGACCTATACTGACATGCTCGCCCCGTTTGATGCCTGGGTGGCCGAAGCGGCTGGCTGCCACTGGGAGATCCGGACGCGCTCGCTGCCCACGCTCATGCCCGGCGCTATCGATACGATCATTAGCGCAGTCGCCCGCAAGACGTCGCCCCGCACTGCCATCGCTTTTCACCACTTCCACGGCGCGGCCACGCGCATTCCGGCGGATGCGATCGCCTTCGGCTTGCGCCAGGAACATTTCATGGTGGAGATCATCGCCGGTTGGGAGCCCGATGGAAGCAACGGCGCGGAGCACAGGCAATGGGCGCAGAACCTTTGCAGGAGCCTCGCCCCGTTCGCCTTGCCGGGTGGCTACGCCAACCTGTTGGGGCCGGATGACCGCGAACAGGCGGCGACGGCTTATGGCGACAATGGCGCCCGGCTCTGCGCCCTCAAGCGTCGCTTCGATCCCGATCGGGTCTTCGCGTCTGCGATCCCGCTGCCGGAGAGATAGATCCGTTCGATCGGGAACCCATGTTGCAGCCGTAACCACCGGCGGCTTGCCGTGGCCCCTTACTCCTTAGAGTGCCCTACTCAGCGCCATTGAACCGTTACGCGTCCCACGGCTTCCTCAATATTGGTGGACTTTCTTGGGATGCGATGCGCGCTGCTTGAAGAGATGGTGCCTGTTCATATCGCAGTACGTGTTCCACCGGCCGGAAGCTGAAGCCAGGCACTGCTCTCTTGTCTGGTAAGAACAGTCACCTGAGGCGCCAAGCCCTCCGCCAAAGACGCACCAGGGATAATCGTGTGCCGCATGAGCGGTGGTGACGGCTGCCAATAACGTCAGTGCGACCAGGATCGTGCGCATCGTTGCTCCAATGGAAAGCAGGGCGAATATGATGGCGGTGAGCGGGCACCGAAACGACAAAGCGACTGTTGAGCTAGATCAAACGTTTCCGGGCACGTAGCCGTTCCCGCAACGCGCCGTTCTGTTGCGCCCTACCGAACATCGCCTCCCAAGCAGCAACGTACGACCTCGTTTCGGAAATGCCCGCCCTGCCGACTTCAGAAGGCCTATTTTACAGGTATCCTGATTTCGCCCAGGCCCTCGATTCCTCCCGTCACCACCTGGCCGCGCTGCACGGGGCCGACGCCTTCCGGCGTGCCCGTCATGATGATATCGCCGGGCTTGAGCGCCATCGACTGCGAGCAGATCGAGATGATGTCCGGCACGGGCCAGATCAGCTTTGAGATGTCGGAATCCTGCTTGAGCGCGCCGTCGACGGCGAGCCAGATGCGCCCGGCGTAGGGATGGCCGACCTTCGAGACCGGTCGCAACGGGGCGATCGGCGCCGACAGATCAAAACCCTTGCCCCAGTCCCACGGACGGCCCTGCTCACGGGCCTGAAGCTGCAGATCGCGGCGCGTCAGATCGATGCCGACGCCGTAGCCCCAGACATGATCGAGCGCGCGCGCGACGGGAATGTCCGCGCCGCCCTGCCCGATCGCGACGATCAGCTCGATCTCGTAGTGGAAGTTGCTGGTCAGAGGCGGATAGGGAACCGTCGTACCATCGTCCACGACCGTGTCGGCAGGCTTCATGAAGAAGAACGGCGGCTCGCGATCGGGATCGCGCCCCATCTCGCGCGCGTGCGCCGCGTAGTTGCGGCCGACGCAGATGATCCGGCGCAGCGGAAAGCGCGCTGTGGCATTGTGGACCGCGACCGAGGCATGAAGCGGCGGCGGCAGGACGAAATCGGAGTGGGTGCTGGTGTTAGGCATTGCCGCGGTCCTCTCGGAAAAGATGCAGGGCTTCCTGAATGGGTCGATCGGAATAGGAGAAAATCACGGCGTCGCCGTCGATCGCCTCGTGACGCACGCGATGCCAGGACGGGACGACGAAGATGTCGCGCTTGCCCCATTCGACCACGATGTCCTCGCCGGATCGCGACGAGATGATGCTGCGTCCCTTGCCCTCGATCGGCACGAACACGGTCGCGTCCGTCGAGCGGTAGACCGCGGTCGCAAAACCCTTCGGCAGGAGCTGGATGAAGGTCGCCATGGTGGCCATGGCGTGATTGCCTGTGATCGGGTTGGTGTAGCGCATCTTGAGACCGTGGCATGCGTCCCAGGCGGCGGCGCGTCGCAAGCGCTCGAGCGACTCGCGCGTTCGCGCATAGGGATAGTTGAACACCGGCGAGGTGCCGCCGCCTCCCCTGTGATCAACGGGAAGCAGGTTATGGCCATAGCGGGCGTCGCTGTCGCCGACCGGGCGGGTGATCGGCTGCTCGTCAACGTCGAGATGTTCGGCGAAGGATGCATCCAGCATCTGAATGACGGGAATATCGAGACCGTCGAGCCAGAACACCGGATCGGAACTGGGGTTGCCATGATCGTGCCAGGCCCAGGGCGGCGTGATGATGAAATCGCCTTCGTGCATGATGGTACGTTCGCCGTTCACCGCCGTGTAGGCGCCCTCGCCTTCGAGGATGAACCGCAGCGCGGATTGCGTATGGCGGTGGGCCGGCGCAACCTCACCCGGCATGACGAGTTGCACGCCGGCATAGAGATCCGTCGTGATTTTCGACTGGCCACGAAGACCGGGATTTTCGAGGACCAGGACCCTCCGCTCCGCCTCCTTGGCGGTGATGAGGCTCCCGGCCTCGAGCATGTATGCGCGGATCTCGTCAAAGCGCCAGGATGCCGGGCGACACGCGCTTCGCGGTTCGGGTGTTACGAGATCGGCCAGTGAGAGCCACAGGGCCGTCAGGTTGCTCTTGTCGATCTTGTCATAGAAGGCGCGCCGCTCTGCCGTGTCGGCCGTTGGCGCCATGATGGCTTGTTGCGACATTTGCCTGTCTCGCTGTTAGTGATGAAGCGTCGCGGCCGACGGCGTGAGCTTGAGCGCCGGCTCGCGTCGGCGAAGCGCGATCACGGCAAGGCCCGCCAACAGGGCCGGTGCTGCCGCCGCCAGAACGACGGACTGCGCATTCCACCCGAAGCCGAGCAGAACACCACCTGCGACCGGACCGATGATCGAGCCGATGCGGCCCACGCCCAACGCCCAACCCACGCCAGTGGCCCGGATCTCAGTCGGATAGAGGCTGGCCGCGAGCGCGTTCATGCCGATCTGCGCGCCGACCACGCCAAAACCGGCGAGGAAGGTCGAGATCATCAGCGTCCACACGCTGGCGGATCCGAAGGCGATACCCGCAATGAAGAGCGCCGAGGCGGAATAGGCGCCGCCGAGCACCAGATACGGATCGAGCCGGTCGACGAAGCGCCCGAGAACGATCGCGCCGACGACGCCTCCGGCGTTCAACACGGCCGTCGAGAGGATCGCGATGTTGAGGGGCAGGCCGCTCGCCTTGAGCAGCGAGGGCATCCAGTTCACGAGGAAGTACATGACGAGCAGGTTCATGAAGAACGCGATCCAGAGCAGCACCGTCATGGATGCGCGGCCTTCTCCGAAAAGCTTCGTCACCGGAAAGCCGGATGTTTGCGAGCCATGCATGACATAGCGGCTCGACGACGAAGGCGAGATGGTCGGATCGAGCCTGACGAGCAAGCCTGCGATCCGGTCGTCGGCAACGTTGCGCGTCATCAGATAGCGGATCGACTCGGGCAGCCAGATGATCAACACGATCAGGGTGACAAGGGGAAGCACGCCGCCCACGACGAAGACCGCTTGCCAGCCGAGCGCACCGATCAGAGGCGCACTGATCACGCCGCCGATCGTCGAGCCCAGCGGAAAGCCGCAGAACATGATGGCGATGAGCAGCGCGCGCATCCGCTTCGGCGCGTATTCGCTGGTCAACGCAATGATGTTGGGCATCGCGCCGCCGAGTCCAAGGCCCGTCAGGAAGCGGTAGACAAGGAGCTCGTTCAGCGTGCTCGCGCGCGCCGTGACGAGCGCGAAGATGCCGAACAGCAGCACAGAGAGCAGGATCACGGATTTCCGACCGAAGCGATCGGCAGCCGGGCTCAGGACGAAAGCACCGACCGTGAGGCCAGCGAGGCCCGCGCCGAAGATCGGACCGAAGCCGGCCATCGCGATCCCCCATTGCTCGGCGATCACCGGCGCGACATAGGCGATCGCCTGCGTGTCGAAACCGTCGAGCAGCGCGATCCACGCGCAAAGAACGAGGACCAGAAGCTGGAGGCGTCCGAACCGCGCCTCTTCGATGACCTCGGTAACGTCTACAATATTCGCAGCGGACATCACGAACTCCAGTGCGCCTGTGTTTCTAAGCTGGTGACAATTCAATAAGCTTTTAAAGAGGACGGAGCTGGCTGCTCGTTCAGGCTACCAACGGAGCGCTGCGCAGCTTCTGTCGATCGATCTTGCCCGTTCCCGTCTTCGGCAAATCGGACCAGTATTCGATCAGGCGTGGATATTTGTAGGGAAGCAGTTTCGACTTGACGTGATCCTGCAGCTCACGCGTCAACGACTCGCTCGCCACATGACCGTCCCGAAGAATCACGAATGCTTTCGTGGTCATGCGGCGATCGGGCAGCTCGAGGCCAAGGACCGCGCATTCGCGGACCGCAGGATGTTCCGACAGGCAGAGCTCGATCTCGACCGGGTAGATCCACTGGCCACTCACCTTGATGAGATCGTCGACGCGACCGACGAAGGTGAAGTAGCCGTCCGCGTCCTCGACGAGCCTGTCGCCGGTCCAGATCCACCCCTCCTCGCGCATGGTCTGTTCGGTCTTGTCGGGCCTGTTCCAGTAGCACGGCGCGTTGGAGTGGCCGCGGACCCACATCACGCCTTCTTCGCCTTGCGCGACTGGCTCCCCTTCGGGCGTGGTCAGCCGGATCTCGTATCCCGGAACGCGCTTGCCGGCTGTCCCGGTCTTCCTCTGTTCGCGCGTGTTCGACAGATAGATGTGCAGAACCTCGGTCGATCCGAGTCCTTCGACGATCTCGAGCCCGAAGCGTCGCCGCCAGTCGCTGAAGATATCCTGCGACAGCACTTCAGCGGCCGACAGGCAGAGGCGCACGCTCGACAGGTCGGCAGACCCGATGCGAGGATGATTCAGCAACGCGTTGTAGAGCGTCGGCAGGCCGAAGAAGAGGGTCGGCTTGAACCGCTCGATCAGGTCCAGAACGGCAGCTGGCTCGGGCCGCCCGGCGAGCAGGACAGTGCTGGCGCCGACCGAGAACGGGAACGTGATCGAATTGCCGAAGCCGTAGGCGAAGAAGATCTTCGGCACGGAGAAGCAGATGTCGTTCTCCTCGATTCCCAGAATGTGGCGGCCGAAACTATCCGCCGTGTAGGCCATGTCGTGCTGGAGGTGCACGATGCCCTTCGGCCGGCCGGTGCTGCCCGAGCTGTACATCCAGAACGCCATGTCGTCGCGGCGCGTGGGTGCAGCTTCCAGCTTCGCAGGAAACTGGGCGAACCATTGGTCGCCATTCAGGACCTTGATCGAGGACGGTTCGCATGCGGCATCGCCGTTCACGATGACCAGCGCGCGCAGCGACGTCCCCGCGATCGTCTCCGGGTCGAACAAGGCCGCATATTCGGCGTCGACGACGGCAGCCGGCGCGGCCGAGTCCTGGAGATAGAAGCCGATGAGGTCCTTCGGCGACAGCGTGTTGATCAGCATCGGAACGAAGCCCGCACGGATCGCGCCAAAGAACACCGCAGGATAGGCCGCCGTGTCGTTCAGCAGGAGGAGCACGCGGTCACCGGCGACAAGTCCGAGCGACCTGAGTGCATTGCCGCATTTGGCGGCCTCGATACACAGTTCGCCATAGCTGGTGTTGCCAGTCGCGGCAAAGATCGCGACCTTGTCGGCACGACCCGCTTTGAGATTGTCGAAGAGGATCTCGCTGGCGTTGTAACGCTCGGCGATTTCGAAGCCGATCTCCTGCGCGCCGGGCGAATTGTCGGGCACATGGTCCACGATCGCGTAGCTGATTCCGTCCGTCATGGGAGCGCTCCTCATCATCGCTTACGTGCTCGAGACCAACGAACTGGCGTCGTAACGCGCCATGAAGCCAGGCGACATCGCGCGGAGCTGATTGTCGTCGATGCGGCCGGAGCGGGTGATATAGCTGTAGCCGAAGTCCAGCGGAGCCAGCTTCATGTGCTCGGCAAAGCGCTCGTACCAGGCCGCGCTGGTCCTTGCGGCCTTGACCAATTTCTCCACCACCGGCCGGCGCGCGGTCTCGTAGTCTTCCAGTGCACGGCGGAGGCTGTGCGGCTCGCCGTCCAGCGCGTTGACGAGAGCGATGACGTCCTCGAGCGCGAGGCGCGTGCCTGATCCGATCGAGAAGTGCGCTGTGTGAAGCGCATCGCCGACGAGCACCATGTTGCGGTGCGACCAGCGATCATTCCACAGCCACGGAAAATTCCGCCAGATCGACTTGTTGTTGACGAGCTTGTGTCCTTCGAGGGTGTCGGCGAACACTTTTTCGCAGATCGCCCTGCCCTCTTCCTCGGTCTTCTCCGCAAAGTCGGCGCGCAGCCATGTGGCGCGATCGCACTCGACGATGAACGTGCTCATCGTCGGCGAATAGCGGTAGTGATGGGCGTTGAAGCTGCCGTGCTCGGTTTCGACGAAGGTCTGGGTCAGTGTCTCGAAGCGCTTGGTGGTGCCGTACCAGGCGAACTTGTTGTCGTCGTACGAAAGGGACGTCTTGAAGTCTCCTTCAAAGGTCCTTCGGATCAGCGAATTCACGCCGTCGGCGGCAACGACCAGATCGTATCCCGCGAGTTCATCGACGGAGCGCACGACGGTGCCGAACTGCAGATTTGCGCCTGCGGACCGTGCGCGCTCGGTCAATTGCGTGATGAAATCGAGCCGTCCGACCGCGGAGAAGCCGACACCGTCGAGCGCGACGCGTTCGCCGCGGTGAACGAGAGTGATGTCGCGCCATGTCTCCATGCGCGCGGAAACGGCCTCGGCGGTTTCCGGATCATCGGCGCGAAGGAAGTCGAGCGCCTTGTCGGAGAAGACGACGCCAAATCCCCAGGTCGCGCCTTCCTGGTTCTGCTCGAAGACGTCGACTTGGTCGTTGGGATGCCGACGCTTCCACAAGTAGGCGAAGTACAGCCCCGCAGGACCACCCCCCAGCACAGCAATGCGACTGAGCCGCATGACTTTCCCTTCCCTGTTGCTTTGCTTACCGCTTCTTATTGCGTATTATGCAATTGATTTCTTAATATGCAATATATTTTTGCGTCTTGAGGAATCATTTTTCTTATAGGGAACGAAGTCCACCGAGCTAAGCTCGTCCGGCAGAAGGATTTTCGGATGTTTGAGACAGCTTTCACGATCGAATGGGGCGATTGCGACGAAGCCGGAATCGTCTTTTATCCCAACTACTTCTATTGGTTTGACTGCACCTATCAGCGCTGGCTGAGGCGATGCGGATTGAGCCAGCGCGAGCTCAAGCGCCGCTTCGGGAGCGTCACGCCGCTGGTCAATGTGGGCGCCCAGTTTGCCGGCCCTGCCCGCTACGACGATGAGCTGCTGGTCCGCGCGGAAATCGCCGAGTGGCAAGAGCGGCGATTTCGAATCGACTACAAGCTGTCGGTCGGAAACGTGCAGATCGCGAGCGGCTTCGAACAGCGCGCCTGGGCTTCTGTCACGGACACAGGCGAACTCCGCGGCGCGAGCATGCCGCAAGAGTTCAAGGACATGTTGCGATGAAACGGACGCGCCCGAAAGATCCTGATGAAGAGAGCGGCGGGACGGCCCCCGGTGGCATCCAGGCTCTCGACGCCGCGCTTTCGGTCCTGCGAGTCCTGCGATCCTTCGACGGGCCGGCGACGCTGTCAGATATCGCGCGCGAAGCCGGCATGCCACCGAGCAAGGTGCATCGCTACCTGGCAAGCTTCATTCATGCGGGCCTTGCCGTGCAGAAGGAGCGCTCCGGCAGGTACGACCTCGGCCGCGAAGCTGCGGAGCTGGGCGTTGCGGCCATCAGCCGGAACAACTTCGTCGTCCGCGCCTCCGATGAGCTTGAGGAACTGGCCGCGACGACGGGGCAAGCGGCACTGCTGGCTGTCTGGAGCCACAATGGCCCGACCGTGGTCCGAATGGAGAGAGGTCCCCATCTGACGACCACGTCGATCGGTCTTGGCAGCACGTTTCCCTTGCTCGACTCCGCGACCGGACGCGTCTTCCTGTCTTATCTGCCGTCCCCACAACTGGCCGCGCGGCTGCAAAACGAACTCGAGCGCGCCGCTTCTGTCGGCGTGAGCTGGCCGGATCTCGATCCCAACCCGGAAAGCGTCGAGGCATTGACGACGAAAATCCGGCGCGAGCGCGTCGCCTATGTCGACGGACGTTACATTCCGGGCCTGATTGCGATCTCGTCCGCGATCACGAACTGGCAAGGCGAGATCGAAGTCGCCGTGACCTTGTTCGGCACGCACAGGGACTTGCTGCAGCCGGACAGTCCCGCGCGGGCAGTTTTGATCGATTTTGCCGCCCGTCATTCGATCGCCCCGCCGACCCCCGCTCCGTCACCCTAGATCGTCAAGGACGCGACGGAGATTGCCCTTGTGGCTGGCGAGAAGATTCGCCGCTTCCGTCTTGTCGTATCCGAGCACGACGAGTGCGGCCAACTTGATGTCGCCGCCGGTCTCTTCCAAGGCAGAGGCGGCTTGCGTTTCGCTGCTGCCGGCAATGCGGGCAACCATCGCTTCGGCGCGGCGCTTCAGCTTCGCGTTCGTGGGCAGCATGTTGACCATCATGCCGCGGTAGACGCGACCAAGACGCAGCATGATGCCGGTCGACATCAGGTTGAGGACGATCTTCTGGGCGGTGCCGGCCTTCATCCGCGTTGAACCGGCGATGAGCTCCGGCCCGGTCTCGACGAGGACCGGATATTTCGCGGCTGCAAGCAGCGGGGCCTGGCGGTTATTGGCAATGCCGACGGTCACAGCCTGGTGCTGGCCGGCCCGGCGTAATGCGGCGACGGTGAACGGGGTCGTGCCGCTCGCCGCAACCGCGATGACGACGTCGTGCGACGACAGCCGTGCGGCATCGATCTGGGCGATTGCGTCGTCGATGTCGTCTTCCGCGCCTTCGACGCTGGTGACGAACGCGCTCTGCCCGCCGGCGATGATGAAGTGGACCCGCTGCTGTGGCCACGCGAAGGTGGGCGTCAGTTCGGCGCCGTCCTGGATCGCCACCCTGCCCGAAGTCCCTGCGCCGACATAGACCAGGCGCCCGTCATCTCCGAGAGCTTCTGCAGCGGCATCCGTCGCCGCGGCGAGCGCAGGAAGACATTGGCCGACGGCCGCGACCGCTGCGAGCTGACCTTCCCACATCGCTTCCAATGCGGCCGTTCCTGACCACGCGTCCAAATCCGTGAAGCGGGGATCGACGGCTTCAGTTGCATTGGCGCGATCCGTTCGTTTCATGGGCTCATACCACCGTGGCGCGACGAATCTGAGTTGCCAGTGGCCGGCTCGGCCAAAGGCATGTCGCCGTTCATCGCATGCTTGAAACTGCCAGCGCGACCGGCGAACCAACTTGGATCCTGGTACATGGGTTCCAGTTCGGTAGGCGCAACTGGCCGCGCAGACGATCCGATCCTTCTCCCAACAAAAATCTCAAAAACACGGAAAATTGAGTCGCGAGCGTTTCCAAAAAAATGCCGTGCCTGATGGCACGGCCAGTTTCAGGGAGCAAACCGGCGCGCGGACCGCCCACTAGCGGGGCCGGCATCCCATCGCGGCGGAGTTCGGATCGCTCAGTGGTCCATATCAGGCGAGACTCACCATTTGAGGGCTGCGGTGCGGACCGGATGGTCCCATAGCGCCGTCGCCTCGGCATCGAGCAGGCTCAACGTGAGCGAGCAGCCGGCCATGTCGAGTGAGGTGACGTAGCTGCCGACCAGCGAGCGGGTGATGCGCAGGCCGCGCTTCTCGAGCAGCTTTCGCGCGGCGTGGTACATCAGGTAGAGCTCGATCGTGGGCGTCCCGCCGAAGCCGTTGACCAGCAGGAGCGCCTCGGACCCCTCGCGCGCGTCAAGATCCTCCGCAATCGCCGTCGTCATCTCGAAGGCGATGGCGTCGGCCCGCTCCAGCTTGACGCGGCGGCGTCCGGGCTCGCCGTGAATGCCGACGCCCATCTCCATCTCGTCCTCGGCGAGCGCGAAGGTCGGTCCGCCCGCCGCCGGGACGGTGCAGCTCGTCAGCGCCACGCCCATCGAGCGCGTCTGCGCATTGACGCGCTCGCCGAGCGAAACGCAGCCGGCGAGATCGAGGCCCTTCTCGGCGGCCGCGCCGACGATCTTCTCGACGATCAGCGTCCCGGCGACGCCACGGCGGCCGATGCTATGGGTGGAGTTCTCGACCGCGACGTCGTCATCCGTCACGATGGTCGCAATGCGGCCTTCGGCGACCTCCGCCGCCATCTCGAAATTCATGCGGTCGCCCGCATAGTTCTTCACGATGAACAGCACGCCGGCCTCACTTGCGACGGCTTGGGCGGCCTCGACGATCTGGTCCGGCGTCGGTGACGTAAAGACCTGCCCCGGACAGGCGGCGTCGAGCATGCCGTAGCCGACGAAGCCGGCATGCAGCGGCTCGTGCCCGCTGCCACCGCCAGACACCAGCGCCACTTTTTTCGGGTTGAGCTCACGGCGGCGCACGAATTTGCGTTCCGATCCCAACGTGACGAGATCGGCATGCGCCGCGGCAAATCCGTCCAGACTCTCGGCCAGGACGTCGTCGACGGAATTGATGAACTTCTTCATGCGACCCTCCCCATCACTCAATGCCTCAGTTTCGGTCTCACTCTTTTTCCTGCATGATGGCAATCAGCCGCCGCGCGAACTCCTGGAGCAGCGCATCGAGCTGAGCATTCCGCTTGCCGCTGCCGAGATCGGGCAGATGCAGCGTCAAGGTCCGCTCGTGCGGTCCCTCGGTCAGCCGGCTGATCCTGCGCGGATGCGCGCGCGCATAGGCACGCAGAAAGGCCGCCTTCGCCTGCGGAGGAAAGTGGCAGACGTCGAAGATCGTGTTGAGATGCTGCACCGGGATTGGCACCGGATAGGCCGGATTGGAAATCTGGCTGACGAAGCTCCGGTTCTTTCCCATAGCATGGGCAAGCCGCAGCCGCATTCCCGAGGGGCGCTTGTCGAGCACCTCCTTGAAAATGCGCTTGTAGACTGCAACGGCGCCGGCTTCCGCCGGTTCATCGGCAACGGCGTCAGTCAAGTCCCACCCCCGCTGCCCAGACGATCGATCGTTTGCTTGATTTGCGCAAGCGCCAAGACGTTCACGGAGAGCTCGCGCAGCCCGCAATCGAGCAGCGCGGGGATGCAGCGCGGCTCGCTCGCCATGTCCCCGCAGAGGCTCACCGGGATTCCATTGCGCCGGCCGTGCTCCGCGGTCCGCGTGATCAACTCGAGAACAGCGGGGTGCAAGGGATCCATCAGGGATGCGAGAGCGCCATTCGAGCGGTCGCAGGCAAGGACGTATTGCGCAAGATCGTTCGAACCGATCGAGAAGAAGGCGCTCCTGAAGCTGGCGATCGAAAGCGCCGCTGCGGGCACCTCGACCATGATCCCGAGGTCGGGAAGCATCGCGGGAGTGCCTTGCGCCCGCAAGTCCTGCACGACGTCGGCGAACAGCTTTCGTGCCGCCTCGACCTCGCTCGCCGACGTGACCATCGGGAACATGACCTTGAGATTTCCACGCACCGCCGCACGCGCCAGTGCGCGGAGCTGAACCGCAAAGATCTCGGGCCGTGCGAGACAAAGACGAAGACCGCGAACCCCAAGGAAGGGGTTTGCCTCGCCGTCCGGCGTGAAGCCCGGCACCGGCTTGTCACCGCCCGCGTCAAAGGTGCGGATCGTCACCGGACGCCGGTCGGCCCAGCGCAAGACCTGGTCGTAGACCTGAAACTGCGTCTCCTCGTCAGGCAAGACGTGCTCCGACAGCAGAAACTCGGTGCGCATCAGGCCGACGCCATCGGCATATTGCGCATCCGGATAGTCGAGATCCTCGACGCGCTGGATGTTGATGAGAAGCTTGATCCGTTCACCGCGCCAGGACGATGCCGGCCGCCGCAGGATGGCTCGCGCGGAGGCCCTGCTCTTGCGGTGAAGCTCCCGCCGCTTCTCGAACAGGCCGATCTGCTCGCTGCTGGGATCGAGCTCGAGCGTTGCGCCCTCGCCATCGAGCAGTGCCGAGGTCCCTGCCGCCGGCACCGCGCCGAGCTGCACCACCATCGGAATGCCGCGGGCACGCGCCAGCATCGCGACATGGCTCGTCGGACTGCCGCGCAGCAGCGCCAGGCCGCCGCCATCGGACCAGTCGATCTCGAGGAAGCGCGAAGGCGGCAGATCGTCGGCGCAGACGACCGCACCGCTCGGAATTCTCAGCGCATGGCCTTCGCCGCCGCGCAAGATGTTCAATACGCGATCGCGCAGGTCAGCAAGATCCGAGCTGCGCGCCTTCAGATACTCGTCCGGCGCCGAATTATAGTCCGCGATCTGCTCGTCGAATGCCGCGCCCCAGGCAGCGTCCGCGGGTTCGCCTTCGCCGATCGCTGCCAGGATCGCGCTGACCAGATCTTCGTCCTCCAGCAGCGCGACCTGGAATTCCAGGATTTGCGCGGCTTCACCGCCGGCGGTTGCAGCGAGCTCGGCGATCTGCCGGCTCGCGGTGTCAATCGCGCTCCGCAGCGCAAGCGCTTCATCGACCAGGGTTCCGGCGACCCGCTCGCCGTTCGCGCCCGCATCGACCCGGATGAACGGCCCCTGGGCAAAACCGATCGAGGCGGTTCTGCCACGGTAGGCCGGTCCTGAAGCGCTGTCTCGCATGTTACGCGATCCCGTCTGGGAAATCGGATGCAATCAGATCGATCAGTGCGGCGACGGCCGCTTCCGCATCACCGCCCAACGCCTTGATCTCGATCATGCTGCCATGGGCCGCGCGCATGGCCATGATCTTGGCCACGCTCTTGGCATTGATCCACTCGGCCGCGCCGGCGACGCGGACGGAAATCTGCGCCTCGAACTTCTTGGCGAGCTTGGTCAGCTTGACCGCCGGGCGCGCATGCATGCCTACCGCGTGCACCAGTTGTACGGTGCCCGTGAAGATCTGTCCGTTCACGTTTGAAGTTTCCAACATCGTCATATTCCATCCTCGCGTCGCCGACATTTCAGTCGGCAGAGAGTTCCTCGGCCACGGCCCGCACCTCGGCCAGCGAGCTGCCGCCCGCCGCTTCAGTTGCCGCCATCACGGCACCTTCGACGATCGGTGCGTTGCAGACGACAACGAGATCCCGTCGCCCAGGGTCCAGCATTTCAACCGCCATTTCGCTGTTGGTCTCGGCGCCGCCGAGATCGACGAGGATCGCGACACCCTTCGGCGACCACGCGTCATTGATGGCATCGACGATCAGAGCCACGCTGGTTCCCAATCCGCCGTCGGGATTGCCGCCGCAGAAGGCGACCTTGACCTCGCTGCCGACCATCTGCCGCACCATGTCGGCGGTGCCTTTGGCAATGTCCTTTGAATGCGAGACGATCACGATGCCCACGGTGTCGTTCATGGCCGCCCCTCAAGACTCGCGCACACCGCTTGCAGAAGGACGCAGCTCGACCGTGCACCGGGATCGACATGTCCGACACTGCGAGGTCCGAGGAACGAGGCCCGTCCTTTTGTCGCCTGCATCGGCGCAGTCCGCTCGGCGGCCTCGGCAGCCGTGGAGCGAATGCGCTCGACGATGTCGGGCCGCCCGGCATCCGTCCTCAACGCCTCCAGGACAGGAACGAGCACGTCGAGCATCGTCTTCTCTCCAGCCTGCGAGCGGCCGCGCTTGCTTACCGCGTCGACTCCGCTTGCGAAAACTTCTGCAAGATCATCCGGCAGGTGCTTGTCATGCGACAGCGCTTCACCGGCGGCGAGGAAGAAGCTGCCGTAGAGCGGTCCAGACGCGCCGCCGACGGTCATCACAAGGGTCTTGCCGATCGTCTTCAGCGCCTCGTCGAACGGCTGCGCGGAGATCGCATCGAGCTTGCCGAGCACGGCTTCGAAGCCGCGCTTCATGTTCGTGCCATGATCGCCGTCGCCGATCGCCTGATCCAGGCTCGTGAGCTCCGGCGCGCTCGCGATGACCTGCTCTGCGGCCACCTTGACCAACGATTTGAATGTCTCGGGTTGCAGCGACATTGAATGATCCTCAGTGAACCATGGCGTTGATGCGTTGCCCCACGCCGTCGAAATAAAGTGGATGCTTCAGGTGCAATTCAACCTCCTGACCAACCTGGAGCGGCTGGCGCGGGTCCGCAAGCGTCACCAGCGTCTGGCCCTTGTAGTCCAGGTGAACGTGATTCTGCTCACCCAGATGCTCGACCCGATGCACGCGGCCGATCAACCGCCCCCCATTTCGCGCAGCGATCTGCACATGCTCGGTGCGGATGCCAATGGTCTCGGTACCGGGTGGAAGGACTATCTCCGAAGCAAGACGTGCCGGAAGAAGGTTGATCTGGGGCGTGCCTAGCCGTGATGCGACGTACGTACTGGACGGGCTCTCGTAGATTTCCCGAGGTGTGCCGAGCTGGAGAAGCTGGCCGTCCTTGATCACGCCGATGCGCGTGGCCATGGTCATGGCTTCCACCTGATCGTGCGTCACATAGAGTATGGTTGCACCGAGCTCGACCTGGATCCGCTTGAGCTCGAGGCGAAGCTCGGCGCGCAGCTTCGCATCCAGCGACGACAGCGGCTCGTCCATCAGGTAGATCGACGGATCCCGCACCAGCGCGCGGCCGATGGCGACGCGCTGCATTTCACCGCCGGACAGGCGGGTGGCGCGGTTGTTGAGCTTGCTGGCGATATGCAGGAGCTCCGCGGTCTGCTCGACGCGCTTGCGGATGACCGGCTCCGGAACGCGCCGCGCAGGCGAGCGCAGCGGAAACGCCAGATTGTCGTAAACCGACAGGTGCGGATAGAGCGAATATTGCTGGAAGACGAACGCGATGTCGCGCGACCCCGGAGGATCGAGCGTGACGTCGCGCCCGTTGATCATGACCGAGCCCGAATCGGGTTGCTCGAGCCCGGTGATGAGCCGCAAGGTCGTGGTCTTGCCGGCGCCGCTCGGGCCGAGCAGCACGAGAAATTCGCCGTCGTCGATCGCAAGCGACAGCTCGCGCACCGCCTCGATCGCGCCAAAACGCTTGTTGATGTTGCGCAGAATGACGTCAGCCATGGCGAGCGCCTCCCCCGTTCGCGGTGCGGATCGCAAGGCCGCTGCCGGCATCGAACAGCGCCAGCCGTTCGGAGTGAAATTCGAGACCGACCATCTCGCCGATCCGCACCGGTGTGGCGGACGGCAGCCGGGCTGCAACCCGCCCATGCGCGGTGTCGACGGTGACGATCTGGTTGGTGCCGAGATATTCCGCGCCGAACACCTCGCCACGAACCGGCGCCGCATCGGTGAAACGGATATGCTCCGGACGGACGCCGAGGACCAGCGGCGCGCTGGCACGGTCCTCGCGGATCTCTGGCACGGCGATGACGGTGTCATGGAAACTGACGGCGCGATCGCCGCAATGCAGGCCGCCCTCAAAGCTCAGGAAGTTCATCGACGGCGAGCCGATGAAGTCGGCGACGAACATGCTCGCCGGCCGGTCATAAATCTCCTGCGGCGAGCTGATCTGTTCGACGCGCCCCTTGTTCATGACGGCGATCTGGTCCGCCATCGACATCGCCTCGAGCTGGTCGTGCGTCACGTAGATCGTGGTCGCGCCGATGCGATCGTGGAGATCGCGGAGCTCGCCGCACATCAGATGGCGGAATTCCGCATCGAGTGCTCCGAGCGGCTCGTCCATCAGGAAGGCCTTTGGCCGCCGCACCATCGCCCGGCCGAGCGCCACCCGCTGGCGATCACCGCCCGACAGCTTTGACGTCTTGCTCGACAACAGATGCTCGATGCGCAGCAGCCGGGCGGTCTCCTCGACGCGCTGGCGGATTTCGCGGCGGCCCATGCCCTGGCACTTGAGGGGAAAGCCGATATTCCCGGCGACGTTCATGTGCGGATAGAGCGCGAACAGCTGGAACACGAACGCGATGTCGCGGGCGGATGCACGGTCGAAGGTCACGTCCTCGCCATCGAGCAGGATCTTGCCCTCGGTCGGCAGCTCGAGGCCGGCGATCATGCGCAACGTCGTCGTCTTGCCGCAGCCCGAGGGACCGAGCATCGCAAAGAAGGTGCCGTCGTCGATCGTGAAATTCGAGCCTTCGACGGCCGTGAACTGATCGAACGATTTTCGCAGGTTTTCGACGCGGATCTGTGCCATATCTGCGGCCCTATTCCGGAAAATGGCTCACAACGACGTAGCCGAGCGTGCCCGCCAGGATCGTCACGAACGAATAGCTGTAGAGATCGAGCGAGAACGGCTGCACCAGCATCACGATGCCGACGCCGATCAGGATCGTCGCTCCGGTCTCCCAGGGCCCGCGCCGGAACCAGCGCATCACGCCGCCATTGGCAATCGCAGAACCGGTCATTTGCGTACAGCTCCGAAGGTGATGCCGCGCAACAGATGCTTGCGCAACAGAACGGTGAAGAGGACGATCGGAACGACGAACAGCGTGGTCGCGGCGGCCACGGCCGGCCAGTCCTGTCCGCCTTCGCCGATGATGAAGGGGATGAAGGGCGGCATGGTCTGGGCTTCGCCGCTGGTGAGCAGAACCGCGAACGCATACTCGTTCCAGGAAAAGATCAGGCAGAAGATCGCCGTTGCCGCGATGCCCGTCACTGCCTGCGGCAGCACCACCTTGCGCAGCGCCTGCAATCGCGTGTAGCCGTCGACCAGGGCAGCCTCCTCATACTCGCGCGGAATTTCGTCGATGAACCCCTTGAGCAGCCAGACCGCGAGCGAGACGTTGACCGCCGTGTACAGCAGGATCATCCCGAGCCTGGTATCGGTCAGGTTGAGCTGGCGGTACATCAGATAGATCGGGATCGCGACGGCCACGGGCGGCATCATCCGCGTCGACAGGATGAAGAACAGGAGGTCGTCGGCAAGCGGAATGCGAAATCGCGAGAACGCATAGGCCGCGAGCGTGCCGAGAAACACGGCGAGGAAGGTCGAGCCGAAGCCGATGATGAGCGAATTGACGAAGCGCGGCACGACCTTCGAGGGGCCGGCGATCACCATGTCGTGCTGGCGCACGAGCTTGTCGTACCAGGTCTGCGGCGGCGGAAGCTTTGCGATGAAGTCCGGCGTCTGCCGCGTGCGTACCGTAAACAGGTTTACATAGCCCTCCAGCGTCGGCTGGAACAAAACCTTGGGCGGATAGGCAATCGCATCGCTCTGCGACTTGAACGCCGTGGCGACGATCCAGACCAGCGGCAGGATCGTGATCACCGCATAGAGGATGACCAGGCTGCCGGCCACCGCCTTTGTGCGCGGCGAGGATTCGACGATGGAGTGAGCAGTGGATTTGGCGATAGCGGCGGTCATCGTTGCTTCACCTTGTTGAGCACCTTGACGTAGATGTTGGCTGCACCAAACACGGTTACGAACAGGATGATGGCGAGCGCGGAAGAATAGCCGGTGCGCCATTTCTCGAATGCCGCGCGCTTCAGCGTGATCGAGACCAGCTCGGTGGTCGATCCCGGCCCTCCCGAGGTCAGGAGGTTGACCATGTCGAACATCTTGAAGTTCTCGATGGCGCGGAACAGGACTGCGAGCATCAGGAACGGCACCGTCATCGGCAGCGTGATCGACCAGAACTGGCGCCAGGCCGAGGCACGATCGACTTCCGCAGCCTCATAGATGTAGTCGGGAATGGAGCGCAGCCCGGCGAGGCAGATCAGCATGACGTAAGGCGCCCACATCCAGGTATCGACGAGGACGATCGTCCACGGTGCCAGCGCCACTTCGCCGGTCATGCTGAACGAGCTCGGCGGCACGCCGGTGAAGAGGCTGATCAGGTAATTGAACGGTCCGATCTGCGGCTGGAACAGCAGGGTCCAGAAGTTGCCGACCACCGCAGGCGACAGCATCATCGGCAGCAGGATCATCGTGGTCCAGAAGCTGTGACCGCGAAACTGGCGGTTGATGAGCAGTGCGAGCCCAAATCCGATCACCACCTGCAACGCCACTGACGAGATCACGAATTGCGCCGTGGTCTGGAGCCTGATCCAGACGTCCTCGTCGGTGAGAATGTCGGTGAAATTGTCGAGCCCGACGAACCGCAGCGGCAGATACGACATGCTGAGGTTGAGGCTCGTGAAGGAGAGCCTGATCATCCAGACCAGCGGAAAGATGTTGATCGCGAGCAGGAGCGCAATCGTTGGGGCGACGAACAGCCAGGCGATGGCCCGGTCCGACAGGCCGCGGACGCGTCGCGTGGCACGAGATTTGGCGGGCTCGCTCACGCCGGGGATCGTAACATGATCGGGTTGCAGAATCGTGGTCATCTTGTCCATCGGCTGGCTGGTTCGGCTTCCCCGGGGCGCTTCCCCGGGGAAACCAGTTGGAGCGATGCGAACGGTCTCGTTTATTGCGAGGCGACCTGCTTGCCCTGCTCCTTGAAGACCTTGGACCAGTCCTTGACCAGGAGATCGAGCGCTTGCTGCGCCGTTCCCTTGTCGGCAACGACGTAGTCATGCACGCGCTTCTGCATGTCGAGCAGGAGCTGGGCGTAGGACGGCTCGGCCCAGAAGTCCTTCACGATCGCCATCGACTCCAGGAACTGCGGAGCGAACGGCGCGCTCGCGGGGAAGTCCGGCGCGTTGACGACGGCCTTCAGCGCCGAGTAGCCGCCGAGCTGCCACCACTTCTGCTGAACGGTCGGCTGCGCGAACCACTTGATGTAGGCGAGTGCATCGTCCTTGTGGTCCGACGTCGCGACGACCGAGATGCCCTGCCCGCCGAGCTGGGTGAAGTGGCCGTTCGGACCGGCCGGATTGACGAAGAAGCCGATCTTGTCGCCGCCGACGTTCGGGTCCTTGTAGAGCCCGGGGAAGAAGGCGAACCAGTTCATCTGCATCGCCACCTGCCCGGACTTGAAGGCGTCGAGGCCTTCCTGCATGTAGGCGTTGGTCAGGCCCGGAGCCGTGCAGCACTTGTAGAGCTCCTTGTAGAACTCCAGCCCCTTGGCAGCATCTGCCGAATTGACGAAGCCCTGCATCTGGTAGGGCTTCTTCGGGTTCTCGTAGTTGAAGCCGTAATTGTAGAGCACGTTGGTCACGCCCATCGTGATGCCTTCCGAGCCGCGCTCGGTGAAGATGTAGGCGCCGTACACCTTCTTGCCGTCGATCTCGCGGCCCTGGAAGAACGCGGCGATCTCCTTCAGCTCGTCAAAGGTCTTGGGTGGCGCGAGATCGCGGCCGTACTTGGCCTTGAACGCCGACTGAATGTCGGGCCGTGAGAACCAGTCCTTGCGATAGGTCCAGCCGACCGCATCGGCCATCGCCGGCAGCGCCCAGTAGTTCGGCGAGTTCTTCGGCCACTGCGAATAGCCGACGACGGTCGCCTGGACGAAATCGTCCATCGAGATCTTCTCCTTGTCGAAGAAGTCGTTGAGCTTGACGTACCACTTGTTCTCGGCAGCGCCGCCGATCCACTGGCTGTCGCCGATGATCAGGTCGCAGAGCTTGCCGTGTGAGTTGAGTTCGTTGAGGAAGCGATCCGCATAGCTCGTCCAGGGGACGAACTCGTATTTCATCTCGATGCCGGATTGCTTGGTGAAGTCCTTGCCGAGCTCGACCAGGGCGTTGGCCGGATCCCAGGCCGCCCAGCACAACGTGAGCTGCTTCCCCTGGGCCGCGGCCTCGCCGCCGCCCGTCACCACTAGCGCGGCGGCCCCAAGGACCGCAGACGTCACTGCACCACCTAGCCATTTGAGTCTTCGCATGTCCGTTTCCTCTCTATCGTTGAACCACCGAACCCGCTCGGCGCGTGCCTTTATCGGAACGACGCCAAGACCCTGAAACCGAGTTGATGAGCGATGAGATGATGGAGAACGAGACTGACCGCGCCCGGAAACGGATCCGGACGGGCTGGGCTCCTCCCACACATCAGCTCGATGCGCGATGTTTATTTTTTTGTAATACTAAACCTATTACTAAATTTCAGAGCTCGTCAAGCCGGTTTTTGGCGAGCTCGCCGACAAGCTCGCCGCGATAGCATTCAACCGCGAGCTTGCTGCAACGCAGCGAAATGGCCTTGATTTAAGAAGATCCGCTTTGCGCCCTGAACGTAAGGCTGCACCGATGCAGCCCCGCGTCACGCAGTCGAAGCGCAGGGATCGTGTTTAGCAAATCATTTTACTGAACGTTCAATGCAGCGCAGTTCCCAGGCGGTCTCGTCGTCTGCCTTCACTCCGGCAACTGCGCTACAGTCAAAAGGGGGCTGGCCTGATCGTCGTTCACTTCAGGAGACCGCATGTCCACGGCAATCTCGGTACTCGGCGGCGTCGGTCTTTTTCTGCTTGGCATGACCGTGATGACGGAGGGCCTAAAGGCGCTGGCCGGCTCCGCCCTGCGCACGGTGCTCAGCAGGGCGGCCGCGACACCGCTGCACGGCTCCTTCTGGGGCGCTGTCGTCACGCTCCTGGTGCAGTCATCGAGTGCAACGACGATGACGACGATCGGTCTCGTCAGCGCCGGCCTGTTGACGTTCCAGCAAGGGTTGGGGCTTGTGTTCGGCGCCAATATCGGCACCACGGGCACCGGCTGGCTGGTCGCGCTCATCGGCGTCCGTGTCTCGCTCACCGCCGCGGCACTGCCGATGATCTTCGTCGGCGCGTTGACCAAGCTTTTGGCCCGCGGACGAATATCCGGCGCCGGCGCCGCGCTCGCCGGATTTGGGCTCGTGCTTTTCGGGCTGACGACCTTGCAGCAGGGCATGGGCGGGCTCGCCGAACGACTGCACCCGGCGGACCTTCCTGCCGTTCTCGCGGGTCCCGACGGGCGGTGGTGGTCGAGCCTGTTCGGTGTGCCGGTGCTCGTCGTGATCGGCTTGGTGATGACTGCGCTGATGCAGTCGTCAACCGCCGCCGTGGCGGTGACCCTGTCCGGCCACTTTGCCGGTGCAATCGGGCTGGACCAGGCCTGCGCGCTGATCATCGGCCAGAATATCGGAACGGCAACAAGCTCCGCCCTCGCCGCGATTGGCGCGAGCACCACCGCCAAGCGGCTGGCCATCGCCTATGTGCTTTTCAAGCTCATCGCCGCCCTGATCGCGCTCGTGCTTTTTCCCGTCACCATCCCCCTGCTCGTGCGTGCCTCGGACAGCATCGATGGCGTCACGCTGCTGGCCGGATATCACACCGCGTACAATGTCGTCGGCGTGGTGGTCCTGCTGCCGCTGGTCAACCAGTTCACGCGCCTGGTCGAGCGTATCCTGCCCGAGCGCGGCTCACCGCTCACGCGATGCCTCGATCCATCGGCACTCGTGACTCCAATCGTGGCCGTGGAGGCGGTGCGCCGAACGGTCGCGCGCGCGCTCGTAACGGTATGCGCCTGGGTCGAGGCAGCACTGGCCGGTCGCGCTGCACCAGTTCGCCTCGGGAGAGATGCCGTATCGCTGCAGGACGCTGCCGACGCCCTGCGCCAGGCACAGATTTTTTTGTCGGAGGTGACCGGACCGCCTGACACCGAGGACGAGCAACGGCGTCTGACCAGCACACTGCATGCACTCGACCACGCGTCTCGGCTGACGGACGTGTCGAATGGCGGAATTAATTTCGCTTCGGTGAAGGATGGACCGGAGGACATCCGCGCAGCAGAACTATGCGCCGAAGTGATGCGGAGCGCGGCTGCGATTGCACGCGGCGTGGCGGCGCCATCGCAGCCGGTCGCGCCAGTCCCGCATGGCACCGACGCCATGGCCGGTCCGCGCGCGATCCAGACTGACGAGGCAATCGCCGAGCTCGAACGTTGCATGACAGAACTTGGTGAAGTGCTGCGACGCCACCGCAGCGCAACGCTCAGCGCGGTCGCCAATGGAGCCCTCACCGCCGACGCCGCACTCGATCGCGTCGAAACGGTTCGCAGCCTCCAGGCGATGTCGCATCATGCCTGGCGCTCGGCGGCGCACCTTGTCGATCGTGGCTAGTCGTATCCGCTAAAGCGCGATGAACCGTCATCGCGCATCAGGTTATTTGTTTGAGCATGATCTCCGCGCAAACGCGTTCCGCGCTTGTCGCGAGGGAAAACCGCCTCACGCTTTGCGCTAACGCGGCGCTTCGGGTCCGGATCATGCTCTAAACGCCGAGGCTTTCCGGTTGAAATTCTGCAACAGGCGCAGCGTCAGCGTTCTGGCGTTCGCGACATTGAGCAGCCAGGCCGCGCCGGCATAGGCGATGCCGCCGGCCAGGCTCACCGCAATCAGCGACAAGAGCCCGGTGCCGTTGACCTCTGAGCGAACCGCGAGGATCGCCATCGCCATGACCGCGGACGAGGCGCCCACGCCCGCGAGCCGGCCCGGATCGAACGGCAGCACATAGGCGCGGCGCATCAGGACGACCGCAGCCACGAAGCCGATGGCTTCGGTCGCGAACGTTGCCAGCGCTGCGCCATACAGCCCAAAGCCCGAAATCAGGGCGAACATCAGCGCGATGCTCAGCACCAGCGTGAGGAATGACTGGGCGGCAAGGATGAAGGGCCGCTCGGCGAGCTGGAAGCTGATCTGGACGTAGAACTGATTGGCGATCCCCAGCATCCGCGCCGCGACCAGCATCGGCAGCAGCGCCGACACGCCGGCGCGGAAATCGACGCCCACGAGCGTTCCGGCGACCTGGTCCGCAGCGAGCGCGAGCCAGACCGCGACTGGCATGATCACGACGAGCAGGAGCTCGAGGCTTTCGTTGAGCCGTTCGCGGGTCGCGGCGTGACCCTCCTGGCTCAACGTGCGGAACACGATGGGCACGGTGGCCGCAGCGACGCTCGAGGCCAGCATCACGAGGAACTGCCGCGGCAGATCGGCGGCGACGCCGAAAATCCCGGCGGCATCCTTGCCGAGAAGGTAGGCGACGATCAGCCGGTCGCTGGTCGAGTAGAGCGCGACCGAAAGACCGCCGATTGTCAGCGGCAAGCCGTAACGGGCGAGCTGGGTGAGCTGGCTCTTCTGCCAGCGCGCGATCTTCGTCGAGTCACCAGCAAGATTGAGGATGATGCCCGTGAGTGAACCGAGCCCGAACGCCGCGAGCAGGCCCAGCCCGCCCCAGCCCAGCCAGATCGCGAGCAGCCCGAAGCCGACGCTGGACAGGCTGCGCACGATCGCAATGGCCGCGAACCTGTAGGGGCGCAACTTGGCGCGCTCGAATTCCTGACCGACATCGACCGCATTCGCGGTGATGGCGACGAACACGCTGGCAAGCAGCAGCTCATAGCTGACATCGCGATGGAACAGGAAGGTCAGCGGCGCCGTGGCACAGAGGGCAGAGACGGTCAGCACGAAGGCAACCATCGCCGTGCCGCGAAAATCCACCTCCGGCGACATCGCCTGGTAGCGCGAGACCGACAGCTTGATCCAGGCAAAGAAGATCGCGCCCAGGATGCTGGCGATGCTCAGGCCCACGACGTAGACGCCATATTCGGCCGGGCTCAACAGCCGCGTGTAGGTCGTGATCGCGAAAAAGCCGACGGCGGCCGGCAGGATGTAGGCCGCGAGATAGATCGAGAAATGGCGGTTCAGCATGCGAGCACGAGACGGTGATTATCCCAGCCAATTAACGCTTCGTTAATCAGTTGGACCTTGGTTTGGCAATTTTGACGATGGCGCTGCAGCATGCCGGAGAATAGGCGCATAAAGCGACAATCCGGACCGTTGAATGCGCCGTTAGGCTCTATTTCGTACGTTAGCGTTAAATTTGCGGTTGTCTTGAACTCGCAAGTGCGATCACCCATTAGAAATAGTGGTTTCGAGCACCACCGACCGTCTCCAACGTGGACCTATCGACATGGAAGTTGCCGAACATGCTCGGACGGAGTTGCGCCTGCCCGATGCGGGCCGCAGCGACGCCGACAGGGGCATGAGCGCGACGTTGCATCCGTCACGGCCGGAGACTGCGCGCGGCGAACGGACGGTGCTCAATCTCTTCTTCGAGGAGAAGGACGACCGCTGGTTCCGCGGTGACCGGCATCTGCGCACCTGGGCTCGGCGCCTGCTGCTCGGCAAGCCGTGGATCAACGGCCAGCAGCGCGTATTCCTCAATCTGTGCGCCGGCCTCGACAGGCTCGGTATCCGCTACCGCGTCAACGATTACAGCTACATCCGCACGCATCCCGACGAACTCGCCTGCGTCATCGGCCGCCCCTTCGTGCTGGACTGGATCGACTGGAAAAATCCGATCCTGCTCGGCGTCGCCTCGTACAATCATCCGATCGACGATCCGGATCTGCTGACGCGGTATCCGATAAAACATATCGTGGTCCCCTGCCAGTGGTACGCCGACATGTGCCGACCCGGTTGGCCCAATATCGACGCGTGGCCGGTGGGCATCGATACCGACGCGTGGACGCCGCCCGTCGCGGAACACAAGAGCGTCGACGTCCTGCTCTATGACAAGGTCATGTGGGACCGCGAGCGCCTTGAACCGGATCTGATCGAGCCGATCCGCGCTCGGCTCCGGGCCGAGGGCCGCACGTTCGAGGAAATCCGGTACGGCAGCTATAATGAGCAGGACTATCGTACTGCACTGGCACGCTGCCGTACCATGATCTTCCTCAGCCAGAACGAGAGTCAGGGGATCGCCTGTCTACAAGCACTCGCGAGCGGCGTGCCCGTGTTTGCCTGGGATCGCGGCGGGCCGTGGCGCGATCCGAATTATTTTCCGCACCGTGTCAGGTTCGACGGTGTCTCCTCGGTGCCATACTGGGACGATCGCTGCGGCATGAAATTCGTCGATGCCGAGGGCTTCGGTTCCCGCTGGAGCAAGTTCTGGACGCAGGCCGGCACCGGGGATTTTCGGCCGCGCCAATACGTGCTCGACAACCTCACGCTCGCGAAAGGCGCGCAGCATTACTACGAGATCGCCCAAGCCGTGATGCAGCGTCTTTCGGCGCGTTAGGGAGTGTGCAACATGCCGAGCCTCGACAGACGCGAATTTCTTCTTGGCTCAGCTGCTGCGCTCGCGGCCGGCGCCCCGGCAGCAGCCCAGACCTCGAAGCAGCTCAGCCGCCGTCCCGGTTATGGCGCTGCGGCCACGTTGTGGGATTTGCAGGCCGACCCGCGGCTCGGCGAAGCAATCAGCACATATTGCACGCAGGTCGTTCCGGTCCTCGAGCTGAAATGGCCGATGCTGCGGCCGGACCCGCACACCTTTGCGTTCGAGCGCGCCGATGCGATCCTGGATTTCGCCCGGCAAAATGACCTGACGATGCGCGGCCACACCCTCGCCTGGTATCACGACATCCCTGACTGGACCAAGCAGATCAAGGAAACGAAGGCGGCCGAGCGGGCCTTCGTCGATCACATCTCGACCGTCGTTGCCTACTACAAGGACAAGCTGACCTCGTGGGACGTGGTCAACGAGCCGATTCCCGACAATCCGCGCAAGATCACCGATCGGCGCGACTGCTACTGGTCGAGCATGCTGGGCGAGCGCTGGGTTCCGCTGGCCTTCCGCACGGCGGCGGCCGCCGATCCCTTCGTCAAGCTCGCGATCAACGAGTACGACATCGAATCCGCCAAGGACAGTTTCATCGCCAAGCGCGCAGCCTACCGCAACCTGATCCAGGACCTGCTCGATCAGGGCGTTCCGCTGCACGCGGTCGGATTACAGTCGCATCTGCATGCCGAGCTCGAGATCGACAAGGACGGGCTTGCCGCCTTCGTCGCCGAGCTGCGCTCATGGGGGCTCGAGGTCCTCGTCACCGAGCTCGACGTCGACGACCAGAAGCTGCCCGGCGATCCGGCGCAGCGCGACGCCATCGTCGCAAAGCGCGTGGACGACCTCTTGACGGCAATCACCGCGAGCGGCCCGCTCAATTCGATCCTGAGCTGGGGCATCTCGGATCGCTACAGCTGGATCAACGGGATGTTCAAGCGGCCCGACAAGCAGCCGAACCGGCCGCTGCCGCTCGACGGCAACTTTCAGCCGAAGCCGCTGATGGATGTGATCACCAAATTCATGAAGGCCGCCTGAGCCGCGTGCCCCACTATTGCACTGTTTTCGGCGTTGCGATCCCGGCGCCATCCCCGACGTGATCGCCGGGCGCAAGGCTCGGCGCGATTGAGCGCAGGCGGAACACGTCGCGGATGTCCTCGATCGAGGTCGACGAGTAGGACTGGATGCAGAGCGCGACCTGCCGGGGCGAAGCGGCGCGCATCATCGCTTCGATCGCCGCGCGGTCGAGCCGGGTGTCGTCCCAGTGCGACACCGCAATGCTGTCCTCGGTGATCTCGTGCGCCGCCAGATGTTTTTGCGAATTGGCGACGAAGTGGCCGTAGAGCAGGTATTCGGAGAATTTCTTGCGGCGGCACAGCGCCAGGATCCAGCTCGTTCCCGTCACCGACTTGATCGCGTCGGTCATCGCCCGCACCGAATCCTTGTCCCAGACCAGCGCGTTGCCGACATAGTCATCCGCGGGGAGGCGCGTCTGCGGCACGCCGAGCAATTGATCGACGGTGCGCAGCCACAGGCAGTGCAGCGGTGTTTCCGCGCCGATCGCACCGCGCGCGACGAACAGCGGCGCCTTCGCCGAGCCTGCATATTGGCCGACGTCGAACTCGCGGAAGAACAGATTGTCCGAATCCAGGATGCAGATGCGCTGCTCGGGCGCGCCAAGCACGCCCGCGATCTTGACGATTTGCTGGATGTGCCAGCCATGCACCGGAGAGGATAGCAGCGACAGCCAGACCTTGCGGTTGCCCCGCCGCAGGAACGAGGGCGCCGCGAACAGCCATCGCGGCAGATAGCGCGACACCGGCACGATGACGCGCTTGTCGGAGGCAAACCGCGCGAACAGCGCAGCGTCCTCGTCGTTAACGACGACGTAGTGCCTGGTGTATCCCGTTAACCACGTGTCGATGCTCTCGGCGAGCAGCGAGAAGCGCTCGAGATCCTTGGCGTAGCTGGCTGTCAGCAGTGCAACGGAATGCATGAACGCGCTCGGGCCGGGTTGTCAGGGGGGCATTGCGGGCCAACTTACCGGGGCCACCTAAAGCGGGGAACTCACTTTCCAAATCAAGGTAAAGCTCCGCTGTATGGATCCCGATGCGGCTTCGCCACGCATAGCAATGACGACGCTGTCGATCCCGTCATCCTGAGGTGCGAGCCATGGGGCGCGACGCGCCACATGGGGAGCCTCGAAGGATGAACGGCCCCGCGGTAGCAGCCGGGCCGTCGTCCTTGGAGGGCCGCTTTGCGGCCACCTCAGGGTGACGGTGATAGGCGCCGCCGTAGCGCGCCGCCCTCACTCCCCATTCCCGCCCTTCAGCTTCGGCAGCGTCTCGACGATCTTCTGCTTGCCGTCGACGATCTCGGCGAGGAAGCTTGCACGGTCGATGTCCCCGTTCTGGTCCCAGCTCGCTTCCATCAGCATGCCCGGCGCCTTGTCCGGCGTCAGCGTCAAGCCTTTCATGGCTGCAGCGAAGGCCTTGCTGTCGAACTTGCCGATCTTCTCGGTGAGGTATTTGACGAGATAGACCGCGGTGTAGCCCTTGATGCCGTTGTGGTCGGGCCAGTATTTGTATCGCGCGCTGAATTTCTTGGCGAAGTCCTGGATCGCGGGCACCGGCGCGTCGGCGGAAAGGCCGACATGGCCACGCACACCGTTGGCGGCGGGGCCGGCGAGCTCGACGACCTTCTGGCTGAGCAACGTGGTCTCGCCGAACAGCGGCGTCGACAGGCCCTGCCGACGCGCCTCGATCAGGAAGCGGGCGCTCTCCTCCTCGTTGGTGTAGACGAAGACGGCATCGGCCTTGGCGGTCTTCAGCTTGATGACGTCGGAACCGAAATCGACCTGGCCCTGCTCGGTCGAGATGTCGGCCGTGATGTCGATATTGCGCGCCTTCATCTCCTTTAGAAAATTGTCGTGGCCGCCCTTGCCGAAGTCATTATTGACCCAGACCAGCGCCACCGTCTTCACCTTCAGCTTGTCGTGCAGATAGTTGGCGATCTTGGGCATGGAGAATTGCTGGCCGAAGGCAGTGCGGAAGACGAACGGGTTGCCCTGCGTGGTGATGTCGGCGGCTTCCGCGCCGACGATCTGCGGAATCTCGGCCGCCTGCGTCAGCGCCATGTTGACCTTGACTGAGCCGGAATAGATCGGCCCGAGCACGACGTACGGGTCCTTGTCCAAGACCTTCTGCACCTGGGCACGAGAGACGCCGGGATTGCTCTGGGTGTCGAGATGCTCGGTCTCGATCTTGCGGCCCAGAATGCCGCCGGAGGCGTTGATCTCGTCGATCGCGAGCGCGACGCCGTCGCGCCAGTTGGTGCCGGAGACCGCGCCGGGGCCGGACAGCTCGACGACATCAGGGATGTAAACCGTCGTCTGCGCCTGCGCGAGGCCAGCGCACAGCCACGCAGCAGCAACGATGCCGCTCCATTGTCCCAAAGCCTTCATGACGTTCTCCCTCTATTCTTTGTTATCTTGATGATCTGGGTCGAAGCCGAGCAGCCGTGCCGGCGTTCGCCACAACAGGCGATGCTGATCGGCCGGATCGGGAAAGAGCCGGCTCAGCACCGCGAGCAGTGGCCCATAATCCAGCCGCTCCGGGGCCCGCAGGAACGGATAGTCCGAGCCCCAGACGCAGCGATCGAGTGTGAAGGCCTCGACCAGCGCCGCGATGAAGGGCCAAGTGTCTTCGTAAGGGTGCGTCAGCCTCGAGAACTTGTAGTAGCCCGACAGCTTGACGTGCGCATCGCGCGTGCGGCCGATTGCCAGCAGCGCCTGGAAGGCTTTGCCGTTCAGGCCCTGCTCGACCGGCGGCCGACCGCAATGATCGATCACAAGCTTGACGTTCGACTTTTCGATCAGCGGCAGCAAAGCCAGCAATTGATCGTGCTCGACCTGGATCTGGAGGAAGAGGCCAAGATCGCTCAGCTTCGCCAACAGCGGCGCGGTGTTGAGATAGTAACCGGTGCCGTGGAACGGGACGTTGAAGGCGACGCCGATCACGCCGGCCGCTTTGAGTCGCTCCAGCTCCTTCACCTCGACATCGTTCTCGACCACCGCGACGCCCCTGAAGCGGCCCTTCCCTTGTGCGAGCGCGTCGAGCAGGATGCGGCTGTCACTGCCATAGCCGGTGTTGGTGGCGACGACGAGCGCGTGCCTGACGTCGAAGACGTCGAACACGCGGAGAAACTGCGCGGCTGGTGCGATCTCCTGCCCGCTCGGCCGATAGGGTGTTGTAGGCGTGTATGGAAACCGCGCGGGATCGATGGCGTGGATGTGGCAATCGATCTTGGGACACGCCGGGATGGTCATGGCGAAGTGCTTCTAGAAGGTCGCTTCGATGGCCTTGATGAGATCGGGCGTCACGTCGGGCATGACGCCGAACCAGGCCTTGAAAGCGAGCCGCGCCTGGTTGAGCAGCAGGCCGAGCCCGTTCACGGTCTTGCATCCGCGCGTGCGGGCCTCAGCCAGGAACGGCGTCTCGAGCGGCGTGTAGATGAGATCGGCAACCAGCGTCGAAGGCTTCAGCCGCGACAGGTCGATCTCGAGCGCGTCCTTGCCGACCATGCCGCGATCGGTGCAGTTGACGACCAGCGCCTTGTCGGCAACGGTGGCGCTGCGGTCCGCCCAGGCGACCGCGCGGACGTTTGCGCCGAACTCCTTGGCCAAAGCCTCCGCCTTGTCCGCCGTGCGGTTGGTGATCAGGATCTCACGCGCGCCGTTTTCGAGCAGCGCCACGACAACCGCGCGTGAGGCGCCGCCAGCGCCCAGCAGCAAAATCGGTCCCTCGTCGGCGCGCCAGTCCGCACGCGCATCGCGCAGGCTCTGCACAAAACCGTTGCCGTCATTGTTGAAGCCGGACAGCGTGCCGTCCTCCTCGACGACGATGGTGTTGACGGCGCCGATGCGGCGCGCGATGTCGTTGACGCGGGTGAGCAGCGCCATCGCCGTCTGCTTGTGAGGCATGGTGACGTTGCAGCCGCGGAATCCAAGCGCGACGAGGCCAGCCAGCGCGTCCTTCAACCGCTCGGGCTGAACTGCGAGCGGCACATAGACGCCACGGATGCCGTGGGCATTCAGCCAATAATTGTGAATCACCGGCGAGCGCGAATGCGCGACCGGCATTCCGATGACGCCGGCGAGTCCAAAGCCGTTTGCGGACATGCTTTCGATCCATCCTCCGTTGGCGCGACACCCGCTACGGCAGGCGTCGGCCGGCCCTTGCCGGCACCAAGGACGGCCGACGGACCTCTGCTTTTGTTCAACTGTACAAGATTATTAGGCGGAACGCCAATCGCAGGCAATCGGAATCTCGGGACGAGAAAATCGCGGCGGCAAATGCCGTGCAAAGAGAGGTGAGCGCCGGCCCTGCCCGGTTCCTGCGCGTGGCCGTGAACGCGCAGCGGTGCGACGCTCTATCGCTCCACGTCGACCTGTTGACGGCCAGCAG